>RFHT01000829.1 GCA_003696835.1 Bacteroidota bacterium | reverse complement strand
GTCCAGGTCGCGTCCTTTGCGGGTGTGGTCGTCCCAGTTTTGCACCCCCATGAGGATGGGGGGAATGAGGGCCAAAGCCCCCGCCACCAGGGGGGTGTATTGTTTGAGGGCACCCCGCAGCATGTCGAATAAAAACAAGGCCCCCAGCCCCACCCACATACAGAATGTCTGGAAGGAGCCGGCATAGGAGTAGTCGCGTTCACGTGGCTGAGCAGGCCATTGGTTGAGGTAAATGATAATGGCCACGCCCGTCATAAAAAACAGCAGGCCAATAACAGCGGCATCCCGTTTGTTGTGCACCAACTGCCACACCAGGCCCAAAATCCCCAGGAAAAGGGGCAGGAAAAAGTAGTGATTATTTGCCTTGTTGTCTGTTTTGGGCATATTAAACTCCAGGCCCGACTCCCAGCCGCTGTCCTGTATATCGCTGCGCCGGCCCACGAAATTCCACAAAAAATAGCGAATGTACATGTGGTAGAGCTGGTAGTCGAGAAAGAAGCGGAAGTCTTCGGCCCTGGTAGGGCGGTCGTCGTAGGGGCTTTTGAGGTCGCTGCCCTTTCGCTTTACGTAGTTGATGTAGCCGAAGGGTCCGCGATTATAGCGGTCGGGCTGATACATGCGTGGAAACCACACTTCCTTGTCATATACGTACTGGCGTTCTTCCACATCCTCCACATAGCGGTCCACTCCCTCAATGAGGGTGTATTTCATACCTTTTCGCTCTATGTCCACGGGGCGGGCATTATAGAGGGGCCCCCTGAGCAGGGGGCGGTCGCCGTATTGCTCCCGCTTCATGTAGCTGAGGTAGGTGAGGATGTTTTCGGGATTGTTCATGTCAATGGGGGGGTCCACATTGGAACGGATAAAAATGAGGGTGTAGGAAGACAGCCCAATCATGAGCACCGTATAGGAAAGCATGAGGGTGTTGAGCAGCACATTGCGGGTGCGGATGCTGTAAATGAGCAGCCCGGCCAGCAGGGCAATCAGCAGCACAACCATGATGGTAAAGCCCGTGCCAAAAGGCAGGCCGAGGCCGGTGGGATTGGTGCCGGCGGGATCGGCCACTGTACCGGTGAAGAATTTTTCAAATCCCCAGGCCATGCTAAAGATAAACTGTAGCAGGCCGTACTGTATGCTGGCCAGCAAAGCGCCGGAAATGGCCATGGTGGCCAAAAACCCCGGCCAGGTAAACTCGTATTTGCGGAAATAATAAATGAGGGCCAGGGCGGGAATGGTCAGCAGATTGAGCAGGTGCACTCCTGTGGCCAGGCCCATCATGTAAGCTATGAGAATGATCCAGCGCAGGTTGCCGGGTTCATCGGCTCGTTCGACCCATTTAAACATCAGCCAAACCACCAGGGCGGTAAAAAACGAGCTGAGGGCATATACTTCTGCCTCCACAGCATTCCACCATACCGAGTCGGCAAAAATGCAGGTAAGGCCTGCCACTACCCCGGCTATCATGCCAGCCGCTGTTTTCATTTTCTCGTCCATATCGGTATGGGCCAGCCCCCGCTTTGCCAGTATAGTAACCGTCCAGCAAATAAACAGGGCGGTAAAGGCACTGGCCAGCACACTCAGCAGGTTGATCATAAAGGCTACCTGCGAAACGTCGTTGAAGGCCAGCATGCCCATGATGCGGCCCAGCAACATGTAAAGAGGTGCTCCGGGAGGGTGGGTAACTTCCAGCTCGTTGGAACAGGCAATAAATTCTCCACAATCCCAAAAACTGGCGGTGGGGGCCACGGTGAGCAGGTACACCAGCAGCGCAACCAAAAATACGCCCCAGCCCGTTAAATTATTGATCTGTTTATAACTCATGTTGGGTTTTTCGTTCAGCTTATCGGTCTCTGATGCGGAAAAAATCGTAAATCGACAAATATGTCTTATTTTTTAGTTTTCTTTACCCGCAAGGAAAAAGAACGTTCAAAGTTAACAAAAAAGAGCAATTTTAAAGATGACGGGAAATATTCTTGAAGCCCTGCGGTTTGCTGCCCAGAAACATCGCCATCAGCGGCGCAAAGACCGGGAGGCCAGCCCCTATGTCAACCACCTCATAGATGTAGCTCACATATTGTGGCATCATGGCGCCGTAAGGGATGAGGAGGTGCTGGTGGCGGCCCTTTTGCACGATACCCTGGAAGACACCCTCACCGGAGCCAAGGAAATCGAAGGCCTGTTTGGTAAAGCTGTAAGGCAATACGTGGAAGAGGTAACCGACGACAAAAGCCTGCCCAAGGCTGAGCGCAAACGCCTCCAAATTATCACCGCTCCCCACAAGTCGCATGGCGCCAAGCTCATCAAGCTGGCCGATAAGTCGGCCAATGTGTACGACATTGCCCACTCTCCCCCCTTCAACTGGAGCCTGCAGCGCTGCACCGACTACCTCAACTGGGCCCAACAAGTGGTGGAAGGCATACGCGGCACCAACGATGGCCTGGAAGCTTACTTCGACCTGGTACTGGAAGAAGGGTATGAAAAGCTAAAGGAACATGCCGAAGCACCCTGAGTGGACTGCCTTTGCTTTGATCCCAGTAATTGTTAGTTTAGGAATGCTGAAAAAAATAACCTCCCCCAAATAGGAGCTTTTTTGCTTGAAACTATCAAGCTACTCAATATGCATGTTTCATTAGTCAACCCTAAAATGAACGATGATGGAAAATCAACAACACCAAGTCCTGACTCCTAAAGCCGATGTGGTATCGATGGGCGACTGGATGGTTACCCTTTTGCTCATGGCCATTCCCGTTGTGGGCATCATCATGCTCTTTGTGTATGCTTTTGGGGGAAATACTAACCCCAACAAAGCCAGCTGGGCCAAAGCTACCCTCATTTATCTGGCCATAGGTGTGGGCATTTATGCTATCTCATGATTTTTATGGTGATGGACGTAGCCTTTATGGGTTTCTGAATACCGGATATACAAATGAGAAGCGGGAGGCCCAGGGCCTCCCGCCGGCTGGATTGCTTATACATCCGCCTACGTCAACTGTGTGTTTGAATTGTGCTGTGATGCGTTTTGCCGCTTAGTCGTCCAGCCAGAGAAAGTTTCCTGCCAGGTCGAAAAACAGCTTCAGATCGTTGTCGAGCTTGATTCTATATACCCAGCGGCCGTCCTCAAATTTTTTGTGGGCGCGGCTGATGCTGTTGTTCGGGTAGTTGGCCGCCAGGTAGTCAATAATGGCCTGGGGTAAATCCGATACGGCTACCGCAATTTCCTGCCCGTCATTGCCATTTCCATTGTGATCGTCTGCACGTATGAAGTTCCCGTCGGCATCGAAGTAGAGCTCCAGGCCGCTGTCCAGGTGTACTTTGTAAGTCAGGGTGCTGTCGGCTCCCATGCTGCTCTCCCATTCGCGGATGCTGTTGCTGGGGTAGTTGGCAGCGATGTAGTCGATGATGGCCTGGGGCAGGCTGCCGCCGTTTCCATTTCCACCGTTACCATTGTCGTCCTGGAAGAGGAAGTT
>RFHT01000828.1 GCA_003696835.1 Bacteroidota bacterium | reverse complement strand
TTTTCAAGGAGGAGTTGGAGGTGGTTAATACATTTCATTGAAAATGAGCAACTTACAACAATTGTTTTTTTCACCCTGAGGGTGCTGAATAGTTACAAAAAACAGTTCTTTATGCGCCCTAAAGGCCATATACCGGGTCTCTGCTTCTGCTCTCCGCATCCCCTATCCAACCATCTGCCAACCTTTTCTTACAGCTGAGGAAGTAATTGGGGGGGATATATTAATATGTACTTAAATTTACATCCCAAGTAATATTTATGAACAGAACCGTCACCCTAACTACCATACTGCTCTTGTTGTATATGCCCTTTCACCTATGGTCCCATTCTGTCAGTCAATCTCCCAACGGAAACACCAAAGATCCCTGCATTCCGTTTGTACCCAAAGCCTTTTCTCCCAATGGGGATGGCATCAATGACGTACTCCAAATCCAAAAAGCCTGCAACATTGACTCATTTTCCCTCAAAATTTACACCCCATCGGGTGAGCTGGTGTACGAGCACCGGTACTTCTCCCCTCCCTGGGATGGCAACACCCAGGCGGGGCCTCTGCCGCAGGGAAGGTACCGCTGGGAAATCCACTACCACAGTACAGAGCGGGGCGCCGACACCCTTTCGGGCATACTGAATTTGATCCGCTAAAGCAATACGATGTCGTCGGCGTGGGCCACTTCCACATTTTGCCTGCCCAGTTGTTGTTGCAGCTGGGCGGAGGACATGCGCGAGCGGGCCAGGGCAAAGGAGGGCGTATCTTCACACACAATTTCAAATACCTCCCCTTTCATGAAGTCGCCGGCCACCTGCAGTATGCCCACCGCCAGCAGGCTTTTGCGGTTTTTGAGGGCTTTACAGGCGCCTTTGTCCACCACTACCCTTCCACTTACGAGGCTTCCACTGGCCAGCCATTTGTTGCGCAGCGAAAGAGAGGAAGGCTGAGGAGTGCACACCGTGCCCGTAGCTTCGCGGGTGGCCAGCACAATGCCTTCGGGGGTGCGTATGCCAAATATGACCACCTTGATGCCCATGCGCGTGGCCAGGCGGGCAAAGGTGAGCTTGGAAATCATGCCGCCCAGCCCCAGGGCGGAGGTTTCTTTGTAGGCGAGGCCCATTACCTCTTCGTCAATGCGATCCAGCCGACTGATTATCTGGCCCTGGCGGTCGTACAGACCCGGCACGGCCGTGCCCAGCAGCAGGCTGGAAGCCCCAAAGCCCGTTGCTATGAGGGTGGCCAGTTCGTCATTGTCCGAGAAGCGCAGTTCAAAGTTGCTCACCACGTCGTTTTCATTGGCAATAGGAATGATGTCGTTGGCCCAAAGCTCTTCAAAGGTTTGGCGCAGCTGCAAAAACTGCCGCCGGTTGGAGAAGTGCTGGCGCTCGCACAGGCTCTGGGCAATGGGGATATTGTATGGGGAGAAAAACTGGGCGTATTTGTTGATGAGCAGGGGGTTGCCAATGGCGGCAGCAGCTTTGCGCTCGCTGATGCTGCCGCTATAGTTTTTCAAAAACCCCTTGCCGGTGCCTACGGCACCGGAGGAGACAATCACAAAGCGGTAGCTGGCGTGCAGGCGGGCCACCTGCCTGGCTACTTCTACCAGCACGGGCTCATCCAGGCTGCCGTCCTTGCGTGTGATGGAGGAGGTGCCAATTTTGAGCACGATCAGCGGTTTTTCCACCGGGGATTTTTGGGCTTGTACGGCCATCTTGATAATTTGTGGCCAAATTTACCCAAAATTCCACACCTATGAAGTCCTTCTCTTTCTTTTTGCGCCTGTTGTGTTCCTTTTTTGTGATGGGAATGTGCGCGGGCCTCTTCCAGCTTGCTGCCCAGCAGCTCACTCCCCTGACGGTGGAGAAGATCATGCGCGACCCCAAATGGATAGGCTCCCAGCCCAGTGGGTTGTTTTGGGCCGAGGATGGCAGCAAGCTCTACTTCAACTGGAATCCGGAGGGAGCCGAAAGCGACTCCCTCTACGTGCTGGACCCCAGCGGCGGCGAGCCGCGCAAGCTGAGCCTGCAGCAGCGCCGCGCCCTGCCTGCCCGTGGAGGCGATTACAACCGCAACCACAGCCAAAAAGTATATGCCAAATACGGCGACATTTACCTGCTGGACATTGCCAGCGGCAACACCCGGCAAATTACCTTTACCGTGGAGCAAGAATCTGCCCCGGTGTTCAGCCAGGATGAACAGGCCATTATTTACCGCAAAGACAACAACCTCTACCGCTGGAGCTTCGAAACGGGGACCACGGTACAGCTCACCGACTTTCGCCAGGGCAAAGCCCCAGCCGAAGAAAAAGAACCCCAGGGCCAGCGGGCCTGGTTACAGCAGGAAGAGCTCAGGCTCATAGAGGTGCTCAGGTCGCGCAAAGAGGAGCGCGAAGCCCGGCAGGAACAGCAGGAAGCAGAGCGCCCCGACCGTCCCAAACGCATTTACCTCAATGGCCAGCGCCTGCAGTTTCTCCAGCTCAGCCCCGATGAGCGATTTGTTACCTATTTGCTCATAAAAATGCCACGCGGGCAAAACACCAAAGTCCCCAACTACATTACCGAAACGGGCTATACCGATGAACTCAATGCACGCCCCAAGGTGGGCAGCCCGGGTGCCACTTACCAGTTCATGATCTACGACCGGCAGCAGGATACCGTATATGCAGCCCAAACTGACGATATTCCCGGCATAGATGAGCGTCCTGCCTACCTGACAGAATATGCAGGGCAGGAAGAACAGCAGCAGGGAGAAGAGGCCAAAGAGGCCGCATCCAAAAAACAAGTTCGCGAGGTGATGATCATGGGGCCGCTGTGGTCGGATGAGGGGAAATACGCCGCCGTGGTGGTGCGCTCCCTCGACTTCAAGGATCGCTGGATCATGTTGCTGGACCCGGCCACGGGCAAGCTCAAAAACCTGGACCGCCAGCACGATGAGGCCTGGATAGACGGCCCCGGCATAGGGCGCTGGCTGGGCAGCATGGGCAGTATTGGCTGGCTGGGCGACAACCGCAGCCTCTACTTCCAGTCGGAAGCCAGCGGTTACTCGCATTTATACACCCTGGAGGTAGAAAGTGGTAAGAAAAAGCAGCTGACCAAAGGCAAGTACGAGGTCTTTAATCCCCAGCTTTCGAGGGACAAGCGCCACTTTTACTTTACTTCCAGCGAGGTGCATCCGGGCGAGCGGCATGTGTACCGCATGCCGGTGGAGGGCGGCAAAGCCGTGCAACTCACCAGCATGAGGGGCAACAATTCGGTGGTAATTTCTCCCGATGAGCGCTGGCTGGCCATACGCTACTCCTACAGCAACCAGCCCTGGCAGCTCTACCTGGCACCCAATGAGCCCAAAGCGACTGCCCGTCGCATTACCCATTCCATTTCCGCGGAATTCCTCTCCTACCCCTGGCGCGACCCGGAGATTGTAACCTTTCAGGCGCGTGACGGAGCGCGGGTATATGCCCGCCTGTACCGGCCTGCCAATGCTGCGCCTGCAGGCCCGGCTGTGATATTTGTACACGGGGCCGGCTATTTGCAAAATGTGCACAAATGGTGGAGCAGCTACTTTCGCGAGTACATGTTTCACAACCTGCTGGCCGACAGGGGGTACACCGTGCTCGACATCGACTTCCGGGCCAGTGCCGGCTACGGGCGCGACTGGCGCACGGCTGTGTACCGCAACATGGGCGGCAAGGACCTGGACGACCAGGTGGATGGTGCCAAATTCTTAGTGGACAAATACGGCGTTGACCCCGCCCGCATCGGCATTTATGGCGGCTCCTATGGAGGGTTTATCACCCTCATGGCCATGTTTAAACAGCCGGAAACCTTCAGGGCGGGCGCAGCCCTGCGCCCGGTAACCGACTGGGCCCACTACAACCACGGCTATACGGCCAGCATGCTCAACGAGCCTCAAAACGACAGCCTGGCTTATATCCGCAGTTCGCCCATATATCATGCAGAAGGGCTGCAGGGAGCCCTGCTGATTTGTCATGGGATGATAGATACCAATGTGCACTTTCAGGATGTGGTGCGCCTGGTGCAGCGGCTCATTGAGCTGGGAAAGGAAAACTGGGAAACAGCTATCTACCCCCTGGAGGGGCACGGCTTTCGGGAGCCCAGCAGCTGGACCGATGAGTACAGGCGCATTCTCAAACTGTTTGAAAGCAATTTGAGGTAATCGCCCGGCATGGCCTGAGTGGTTTGTTACCCCTCATCAACTTGCAGCTTGTGGCTTGTCCGTACCGGTACGCACCAGCCACAAGCCCAGTATGGTCAGGGCGGCGTTGAGCAGCAATACCTCAAAGCCGAAGGTATAACCCAGCAGCATGGGGCTCACTTTCTGTATGAGGTAGCTCAGCACGGGACTAAAGAGGCAAATGTAGGGCACGGCCTTGTCCTGCACCTGCCAGCGGGTAAACATGCCAAAGGCAAACAGCCCCAGCAAAGGGCCGTAGGTGTAGCCGGCGGCCTTGAATATTTCCCATACCACGGCTTCATTGTCCATGAGGTGAAAAACCATGATGACCCCAAAAAGCAGGCCGGCAAAGCTGATGTGTACCCCATAGCGTATGCGTTCTTTGCGCTGTTGGTCGCTGCGCTTTTCAAAATTGAGTATATCCACACAAAAGGAGGTGGTGAGGGCCGTGAGGGCCGAGTCGGCGCTGGAGTAGGCCGCAGCTATGACGCCCAGCACGAACACCACCGCTGCCGCCGGCCCCAGGTATTTGAGGGCAATGAAGGGAAATAGCTGGTCGGTTTTCTGGCAAAGCCACTCTCCGGTGGAGGGGTCGAGAATTTCCAGCTTGCAGCTGCTGTCAAATATTTCTTTTACGATGCCCATTTCCTGACCGTAGAGGTAGAGCAGCGCCCCCAGGCTGAGAAACAATACATTGGCCAGCACAAAAATGCCGGAAAACCAGAATACGTTTTTCTGTGCATCTCTGAGGGTGCGGCAGGTGAGGTTTTTCTGCATCATGTCCTGGTCCAGGCCGGTCATAACGATGGAGATAAACATGCCGGCAAAGAATTGTTTGAAAAAAAAGTTTCCGGCCCGCCAGTCCCAGAAAAAAACCTGGGCGTATTTACTTTCCTTTACCTGCTGTATCATTTCCCCCGGCCCCCAGTGGAGCTGCTCCCCTATGAAATAAACGGCCAGGCCTGCGCCCAGCAGCATACAGAGGGTTTGCAGGGTATCGGTCCACACCACGGTTTTGATGCCGCCGCGGAAGGTGTAGAGGTAAATGAGCAGGATGGAAATGAGCACCGTCAGCCAAAAGGGAACGCCAAAATGGTCGCACACGGCCAGCTGCAGCACCAGGGCCACCAGGTAAAGGCGCAGGCTGGCGCCTATGATCCTGGACAGCAAAAACAGCACGGCTCCCGACTTGTAGGCCCGCTGGCCAAAGCGCTGCTCCAGGTAGCCGTAAATAGAGGTGAGGCGCAGGCGGTAGTACAGCGGCAGCAGCAGCAGGGCTATGAGCCAGTAGCCCACCCAGTTGCCCAGTACAAACTGCAGGTAGGCAAAGGCCTGCTCACCCACTGCACCCGGCACCGAAATAAAGGTAACTCCCGAAAGGGAGGCGCCTATCATGCCAAAGGCCACCAGGTACCAGGGCGCATTGCGGTTGGCCGTAAAAAAGGTTTGTTCGTCGGCTTTGCGCCCCGTGAAATAGGAGATGATAAACAGCAGGCCAAAATAGCCCGCAATGAGCAGCAGAGTTGTGGTAGGGTTCATGCCCTAAAGGTAGAAAAGCGGCCTGCTTTGTGCAAAAAGAAAGCGGCCAAAACACTAAGCCGGGGCAGCTACTGCCCCGGCCCATTCATTTAATCGAAAAAAACATTGCGATGTGAACATTCCCTAGCTCTCCTGGCGGTTCACTTCCACATTCACCCTTACTTTTACTTCATCACCAATCACCGTGGTAGCAGCCCAGTTGCCGGTTCCTACTCCAAATTCGGTGCGGTTGATGGTAAACTCCGTGGTAAAACCTCCTACATAGGCACCTTTGCGCATGGGATGGGGCATGGCACCCAGAAATTTCACCGGAATTTCCATTTCTTTGGTCACATCGCGAATGGTCATGTTGCCCTTTACGATGTACTCATTTTCGCCTTCGCCTTTGGTGATGCTGGTTGATTTGAAGCTCATGGTGGGCCATTTTTCAACATCAAAGAAATCAGCCGACTTCAGGTGGTTGTCTCTTCTTTCGTTTTTGGTGTTGACGCTGCTTACGTCCACGCTAAACTCCACACTGCTGGTTTTGAGGTCCTCCGGATCAAACTTCACGGTGCCCTCAAATTTGTCGAAGGTACCCAGTACATTGGAGAAAAAGTGGCGCACTTCAAAAGAAATGGAGCTGTGTACGGCATCCACCGTCCAGGTGGGAGCTTCTAGCGCCACATGGGCGGGCCTAAAGGCAGCAAAGCTGCCGGCCACAGCCAGGGCGATGAGGGAAAACATGAGTTTTTTCATAATCATTTTTTTAGTTTTGAGCATTCGATGTTTAAACATTAATACAAAGGTAAAAAAATTGCGAGACAAATATATGTCTCGATTTTGACAATTCAAAAGCAAGTTGCTAAATGGCCGTTTTGCGGCTATCCGGGACGTTTTACGAAAGAAAGGAAGTGGGGGTTTTATGGGGTTAAGGTGAGTTCGGGATAGCCTGAGGCATTTTTCTAATAAGCATCGTATTTCCGTGTTTACAGAAATCAGAAGCCTCTTACTAATTTTTCTGAGACAGGAAGCTGATTTCTTGAGAAGAATAGTTATTTAAATACAGCATATACCTGCTGCAAAAAAGGGGGAATA
>RFHT01000139.1 GCA_003696835.1 Bacteroidota bacterium | reverse complement strand
TTCGTAGGCCTGCAGCAGGGTAGGGTAGGTGCTTACCCGGTCGCTCAGGGGTGTTTCAAACTCGGTATTGTCGTTGTACTGCCAGGCTTTGGTGAGCACCCCCAACTGCACCCCACCGTAGAGGGCCAGCATGATTTTGTTGTTTTCCGGGCTGGTGTTGAGACCAATCATGAGGGGTACCTGAAAATACTCCAGGCGGGTAACTTCATTTACCCGCGTGCCTTCCCCGTTGAGGCGGGTGTAGCGCCCGCCCTGCTGGCTGTATATCACATTGAGGCGAATGCCAAAGGTCTCTTTCACATTGTAGCCCAGCTGAATGCCCCCGGCCATACCCCCCAGCAGTTCCTGCCGGTAGCGGTCCTCGCTCAGGTTGGCATCATCGGCATTGGAAAGCCACACCAACTGGGGCAGGAAAAAGCCCCCCACCTTAAAACCGGCCTGCGCATACAGGCCACTGCACAGCAGCATACAAGCAAATAATAAACAGCTAATGGTTCTCATAAAGGGTTTCATCATTTCGTCTGACCTCAGACAGTGGCCCGCAGGGAAAACATGCCTGAGCATTTGTTCCATAACCAAAAACTAAAAGTATCATTTATCTTTCTGCTATCCAATAAAAAGATAATTGTATTTTTGGCCCATGTATGTAAAAATTAACCCTGAAAACCCTCAGGACCGCCTGCTGCACAAGGTGGTGGACTGTTTGCGCGAAGGTGGAGTCATCATTTACCCCACCGACACCGTTTATGGCCTGGGCTGCGACATTTACCATAAAAAAGCAGTCGAGCGCCTCTGCCGCATCAAAGGGCTAGACCCCCGCAAGGCATACCTTACCTTTGTATGCGACAGCCTCAAAAGCGCCAGCCAATATACCAGCCATATTTCCACGCCTTTGTACAAACTGATGAAACGCTGCCTGCCGGGCCCCTATACCTTTATTTTGCCGGCCGGCAAGCAGGTGCCCCGCCACTTCCAAAGCCGAAAAAAAACCGTGGGCATACGCGTAATCGATCACCCCATTGTAAAGGAACTGATCAATTGGCTGGGTAACCCCATTGCCTCTATCAGCCTGCCCCCCAATGAGGAACAGCAGGAATACAACACCGATGCCGAATTGATCTACGAAACCTACAAAAAACAGGTGGACATGGTGGTGGATGGTGGACCGGGTGGGCTGCAGCCTTCTACGGTGATCGACTGCAGCAACGGCATAGAAGCCCTGCAACTGATACGCCAGGGGGCAGGCAGCCTGGAAGCACTGCACGCTTATTTGTGATACTTTGAAGCAGAAAAAATCAGCAACGGGCCTGCTTCATGGAACCCTTTATGAAGAAACGCTGTTCTTTAAACCCCAAAATCTCATGGAAAACCAACCTTTTTCAGCCATTCTCGAGTCCCTGCAAAACGACGTGGCACAGGTGGGAGGCCACCTCAGGGAAATTTCCCGCCGCGTAATCGAGGAAGGCATTTCAGACTATCCGGTATTTGTTGCTGCCCAGGAAATTGTGGACATAGGCAAGCCCATATTCGACCGCGATAGCATGCCGCTCAACTGGTTTTTTTCCGCTTCTATACTGGAGGATTTTGTGCGCAAAAAAATTGTACTCAAGGAAAACCTCCAGCAATTCCGGCGCACCTTTGGCGATCCCATGAAGAAAGCCTGCATATTTGTGGTTACTCGGGACGAAGCGCGCTTTGTGTTTGTGCCCTTTGAGGAGGAAGAGGAAAAAACTGACCCAACAGCCAAGTGAAATGCTGCAGGATATGAACTCATTCCGTTTAAATATGCTGCTGTTTGCTCAACTGCTGCTTGCCTGCGCATGCCATACAGGGGGGAGCGGAGAGGGAGCATCCCCGGCGGCCAATGAAGTTGTTTTCACAACTCCCCTGCCAGGTTACCGGGGAATCTGGTACAGCAACCAGCCTTCAAACGACTCTCTGGTGTACAAATACAGTGGGGGACTGGGAACCTACCCGGCCAAGCACAACCCCTTTGCCATTTACCGCAAAGAGGTCAACAAAACCTTTTTTTGCTACGGAGGGGCCGATTTCAGCAACCCCCAAAATCTCATTCACTGCGTGGCTTTTTTCGATCACGAACAGGGAGAGGTGCCCCAGCCCTTTGCATTGCTCAACAAACAAACAGCTGATGCACATGACAACCCCGTAATGAGCATCGATCGGGAAGGGTATATATGGGTTTTTTCTACCTCTCACGGTACTTCCCGCCCTTCTTTTATACATAAAAGTACCAAACCCTACCAATTGTCGGCTTTTGAGCGCATAGCGGCTGTAAGAGAGGAAAATGGGGAAATACGGCCCCTGGATAATTTTTCTTACCTGCAGGTGTGGCACGACAGCACCCAGTTTCTGGCCTTCTTTACCTGGTATAAGCAGGATACCTCCATGCTTGGCCGGAACCGACGCACCCTCAACTTTATGCGCAGCACCGACGGCATCCACTGGCGGGATGTGCAGATGCTTGCCGCTGCTGAGGAAGGACATTACCAGATCAGTACCTTGCGGCAGGGAAAGCTGGGTACGGCTTTCAACGTACACCCTCACATTTCTGAGGAAATACGCGGCTTGAATCTGCGTACCAACCTGTATTTCCTCCAGACAACCGATGCCGGCAAGAGCTGGCAAAATGCGGCCGGTAAAGACATTGCCCTTCCGCTTACTACCCTGAATAACGAGGCCCTCGTGCGAGATTATCAACAGCAAGGACTGCTGGTGTACCTCAAAGACATGCAGTTTGACAGCCGGGGCCATCCGGTTTTGTTATACCTCACTGCCAGGGGATACGAGGCCGGCCCCCAAAACGACCCCCGCAAATGGAACATCGCAAAATGGACAGGGGAAAAGTGGGCCTTCTTTGAAATCACCACCTCGGACAATAACTATGACATGGGCTCTCTTTACCTCGAATCAGATAGCCTGTGGCGCATCCTGGCACCCACAGCCAGAGGCCCTCAGGCATACAATCCCGGCGGAGAAGTGGAAATATGGGAAAGCAGGGATACCGGACAACACTGGCAAAAGGCGATGCAAATTACGGCAAACAGCGAGTTTAATCACACCTACGTGCGCCGCCCGGTACATGCTCATCCTGGCTTTTATGCCTTCTGGGCCGACGGCCACGGCAGGAAACCTTCTGAATCCAGGCTGTACTTTGCCAATAAAAACGGGCAGGTCTTTCGCTTGCCCTACCACATGCCCCAAAGCCATGCCAGGCCCCCGCAGCTCTTTTTGCCATGAGCCATTTATATCCCACTAAAAAAGGGCCGCCCATGCTGAGCGACCCTCGTCTTTCATGCTGGATGAAAGGACCCCTTAAATCAACAAAAAGGGGTGGGATACTGGGTTTCAAGTATGTGTGTTTGGGGGTTGATAAGGCAAAGAAAGAAGTTGTTGTGTGGGGGGGTCATTGGCCCCCAGGGGTTGAACATGAACAATGTGTGAGGAAACATCCTGATTCGTAACGGGTAAGCGCATTAACAACAGAATTGCCAGAAAATAAATACCATGTATCAGTAGCCGTTCCATGTAGGATTTTTATATTTTGTTATGCCAAAATTACAAAAAATAATTAATATACAAAATAAATATTACATTTTTTTAATAAAAATGCGACTGGCGCTTCCCCCAAAATGGCTGCTAAGAGCTGGTTGCGCCCTTGAGGCATTTGGATATGGTGACATAATTCTTCTATCTTTACATCCATCAACAGCTGTAAGGCTTTATACAAAACTCCAGTAAAATGAAAAAGATTAGCCGGAAGCATTTCCTTTCAAAAAGTGCGGCTGCGCTGGCAGGAGGCAGCCTGCTGGCCACAGCCTGCGGCACCGATAGCGATGCCCGGGCCAGCGGGGGGGCTGCCCCCAACATCCAGACGAACAAAACCTACCGCTGGAAAATGGTGACCACCTGGCCGCCCAACTTTCCCGTACTGGGAGAGGGATGCCAGAAATTTGCTCAGTGGGTAGAAGAAATGTCGGGGGGCAGGCTCAAGATACAGGTTTTTGGGGGCGGCACCCTGGTGCCTCCCCTGGAAGTATTTGATGCCGTGCAGAGCGGCACAGCCGAGATGGGCAATGGTGCGGCCTATTACTGGGCCGGCAAAATTCCGGCTGCTCCCTTTTTCTCCACTGTGCCCTTTGGGATGAATGCCCAGCAAATGACGGCCTGGCTAACCAGCGGAGGGGGGATGGACCTGTGGGAAGAGCTGTATGCCCCCTATAACCTCATTCCCATGATGAGTGGCAACACCGGCGTGCAGATGGGGGGGTGGTTCAACAAGGAAATCAACAGCATAGACGACCTCAGAGGCCTCAAAATGCGCATTCCGGGCCTGGGCGGGCAGGTGCTCACCAAGGCCGGCGGCACAGCCGTGCAGGTGGCCGGGGGAGAAATATACACCAACCTCGAGCGGGGCGTCATAGACGCCACAGAGTGGATCAGCCCCTTTCACGACTATAAACTGGGCTTTCACCAGATAGCCAAATACTACTACTACCCGGGCTGGCACGAGGCCGGTACGGCCCTGGAAACCCTGGTCAACAAGGCCAAAATGGAGCAGTTGCCCCCCGACTTGCAGGCCATCCTTCGTACAGCTGCTGCCAGGCAGTATGTTTATACCCTTTCCGAGCTGGAAACTCAAAACGCCATTTATCTGGAAAAAATGCAGCAGGAGGGGGTGGACATCCGGCCGTTTCCGCCCGAAGTGCTCAGCAGGCTCAAGGAGCTCACCGCCGAAGTGCTGGACGAACTCTGCAGCCGCGATGCCCGGGCCAAACGCATCTACGATGCCTACCGGGCTTACCAGCAGAGGGCGCAGAAATGGGCTGCCATTTCCGAAAAAATGTTTTACGAGCAGTTTGCCTAGGTGAGTTAGTTACCAGTAGGGGGCTTTTGTCCTTGTGTAAATGTTTGATTTTCAATGATATATTGCTAGAGGCGGGATTGTCCCCGCCCTTTTTTTGCAAAATTTGTTCGGAAATCAAACAAAAACCTTCCATCGTATGCTTGGGTTTTGGAAATAATTTGGAGCAATCAATCTGAATCACGCTACTATGAAAACCATCTTAACCTCTATGGCGGCCAGCCTGCTGTGCTGTCAGCTCAGCTTTGCCCAATGGCAACTTGCCTTTGTCCACCTGCCGCAACAAGCCCAACCATTCATGCCAGAGCTGGCCCACAGCCAGCCACCCGCTCCCGAATTGCTTTCCCTTTTGCCCCAGGAGGCCACTGACAACAGCCTGTTGCGCATCCGCGCGGCAGTTCCTTTGCGCCTGAAAGTGGAAATCAGGAGCTACCCCGAGGATGAACTCATTCAAACGCGCTACCTGCAGGCGGGGGAGGGGACGAGCGAGCACCTGCTGCCCCTGTATGGACTGCCTGCCGGCGATTACTGCCTGTCGGTATGGCATGGCAGCACCCACCTGGGCTATCGTTATCTGCGGGTAACGCACTGAAGCCGTGCAGGGGTTAGGGAAGATTCCCTATATTGCTGTATAAATAAAAGCAGCATGAAAAAAATCTTTCGAACCGCTATATGGGTGCTGTTGGGGCTGGCCGCCCTGCTACTGCTGGCTTTGCTGGCCACCCTCACCACTGTAGATCGCACCCCTTATGGGGAAACAGCGCATTACCGGCAAAGCCGGGCCATGCTGGACAGCATGGCACTTGATGCAGCAGCGGCAACAGGTCCCTATCTCAGGGCGGGATGGGCCAGGCGCAGTCTGCTGCCCTCCATGCGCCTGCCGTTGGCAGGCTACGGCGCCCGTGAAGGGCAGCTCATGCAGGGGGTAAAGGACAGCATTTTTGTGCGTGCGGTGGTGCTGGACAATGGCAACAGCCGCGTTGGCATGCTCACAGCCGATTTACTCATCATACCCGTGCAGGTAAGCAGGGCGCTGGATACTGCCCTGCACTCCGTCGGCCTGAGTATGGACAGGCTCTACCTGAGTGCCACGCATACACACGGCAGCATTGGCGGCTGGGACCCCAGCCCTGTGGGCGAAATGTTTGCCGGTGCCTACCACCAGCAGGTGGTGCAGATGATTGTACAGCGCATGCTGGAGGCACTACAGGCAGCTATGGAGAACATGCAAGCAGTAAAAGTGGGCTTTGGGCAGGTGGATGCGGGAGAATTTGTATATAATCGCCTGGTGGGAGCAAAAGGAATCACCGACCCCTGGCTGCGCATGATGGTGCTGGAGCGGGAAGACAGCTCCCGGGCGGTATGGCTCAGCTTTGCGGCCCATGCTACCACTCTCCCCGATGAGGAAATGCGCATACATGCCGATTATCCCGGCAGGCTGATTCAACTGCTGGAAGCCCGGCCCGATGTGGACTTTGCCGCCTTTGCCGCAGGGGCCGTGGGCAGTCACGGGCCCGGTGGCAAGGGGCTTTCCGGCCAGAAAAAACTCGAGCTGATCGCTTCCGGTCTGGCAGAGCGGGCTGCAGCCGTGCTGGATACGCTGCACACCCGGCCCACCACCAGCCTGTACATGCTGCGGCTGCCCCTCATGCTGGGAGAACCTCAGCTGCGCATCAGTCATAGCCTGCGCCTGCGGCCCTGGGTGTTCAGGTACCTGGCCGGCCAATACCCCGCATACCTGCTGGCACTGAAGGTGGGAAATGGCATCTTGCTGGGCACACCCTGCGACTTTTCAGGTGAGCTTGTGCCCGAACTGCATGCAGACAACCACTTCCTCATGCCTACCAGCTTTAACGGAGGCTATGTGGGCTACATTACCGCCGATAAGTGGTATGAACTCGACACCTACGAAACCCGCACCATGAACTGGTTTGGGCCCGGAAACGGAGCTTACTTCGTGGAAATCATGAACGGCATGGCCGCCAAACTCAGCAGCCTGCCCCAACACGAACAAGCCCCCTCAGAGAGGAGGCTTTCTGATCGCTAAGTAGTCCTGCAGTGCAGAGAGCGGGATGATTTTCCCGTATATGCTCCCAATGAACCCGCTTAGCGAAGCTGCACGCGCTCTACCAGACTCTGGCCCTGGCGCGTGATGAGTTGTACTACGTAAATTCCGGCGGGGAGGTGGTCCAGGCTGACCTCCTCCCGGTTCATGCCTTTTTCCAGCTGTAGCTGTCGCTGCTGCACCTTACGTCCCTGGCTGTCGAGTACCCGCAGCTCTGCCTGCTGGTGGCCGGGTACGTAAATGTCCAGGCTAAATTGCCCCTGGTTGGGGTTGGGAAAAGCCCTTAGCTGGGCCAGGCTGGGCTGGAAGTTGACCGACACTACCTGGCTGTATTCAAAGCTGCCGTCCAGGTCCACCATTTTCAGGCGGTAGTAAATTTCGCCTTTCGGCAGGCGGCTGATGTCCTCGGTAAAACTATAGGTTTGCACGCTGTTGGAATTCCCTGCTGCTTCTACCAGGCCGATGGGGGAAAAGAGGGCCTCGTCTTCATGCCGGCGTTCGATCACAAAGTGTGCACTGTTGGATTCCTGTGAAGTTTGCCAGGCAAGCAGGCTGCGGGCCTGCTGCAAATTTGCTTCAAAATGCAGGAGCTCTACTGGCAGAGAGCCCGTGTTCACCTGCAGGTCAATACTTACCTCAGCATCCGGAAAGCCGGGAGCGGTAGCTTTAAGGTTGGCGGTGTAATGCCCGGCCCCCAGGCTGCCCGAATAGATGGTGTACTCCACGTCTATTCCACTTTGTTTGGCTTTTCCGCTGAAGTTTTTATCAATGGTCATCCAGGAGGGGATGCTGCTGGGGTCGATGCTGTAGCTGGCATCTCCTCCCAGGGTGAAGAGGGTTACTTCGCCCGATTCGTTGTTACCTTTTACCAGCCCTACGTTGAGCACATCGGGGTAGAAGCTCATACGGGCAGCTGCCGTGTGGGTGAAGGACTTGTTGAAGGCGCTGTCCAACAAGTTGCCCGAAGCAGCCGACAAGCCGTGAGCCAGGTACAGTTCGCCATTGATGATGCCGGCTTCGGCACCCGCTACAGCTATGGGCAAATCGCATATTTGCGTCCAGGTATCGGAAAAGGGATCGTAGGCCATCACGCGATCCAGACCTGCATAACCAAAGGTGCGCCCACCAGCCATGATGATTTGGCCTCCATAGGCAAAAGTAGCCGGTTCATTGTGAGAAAATGCAAAGGGAATAGAGGCTTTTTGCGTCCAGGTATCAGTAAGGGGATCGTACTCATGCACCAGGTCGGTATCGTTGCCGCCTACATTGTGGTTTTGTTGTCCGCCCAGGGCGTAGATTTTGCCCGCAACTACGGCACTGCCCATGTGATTGCGCGGAACAGGAAAGTTGGCCAGGCTCTGCCAGCCATTGCCGGGTTCATCCAGGTCCAGCACCAGGGTTTCGGGTATATCTTCCTCATTGCTAAAGTCGTTGGGGTCAAAGCGAAACCCCCCAAAGACGTAGATCTTGTTGGCAATGTGTTCTACACATGCAGTATTGCGTGGAGCCGGCAGAGAAGGCCCCATGCTCCAGGTATTGGTTTTGGTATGGTAAATTTGCACATCGGTGGTATTGATGCGGGGCCAGTTTTCAAAACCGCCCACTATCCAGATGTCGTCTCCCACCACCGTAGAGCCAGCATGGCTTACCGGATTGGGCATGGTGGCAATGCGGTGCCAGTTGCCCGTCTGGGAATTGTACATTTCCGAAAGGCCGTTGATGGCCAGGTTGGGGCCGCCATCGTCTATGTAGCTGGCAAATACATACATCTTGCCATCCACAATTTCCATCACGCTTTCCAGCCGCTTGTCCAGCGCCTGCGGAAGAATATTCCAGGGGCTGCAGTCCTCCGTGGCATCGCCACTGAGCGAAATAAGCAGGGGCGAATTGGGGCCCGTATGGGTAATGACCAGATTGGCCACCCGGTGGCCCCATATTACGGGGGAAAAGGTGACATCAAAGCTGCTGCTAGCGCCTGCTCCCAGGCTTACTGTACCCGAAAAACTATGGCTGAAATCGCCGGGGTGTATGCCCGAAATGCTCACATCGGTAATGGTGATGCTGCTGCTGCCGTTGTTGGTAAGCTGTATGCTCTGGGGAGCAGAAGTGCTGCCCTGTACATGAGAACCAAAGTCTATACTGGCAGGTGATGGAGTGAGGTTGGCATAAGTAAAGAAAATACAGAGCGTAAGGAGTAAGAGGATTACAATGCGTTTCACAATCAATTTTTTCTAAAGCTGAGTCAAAATAATGAGCGAAATAGGGCGACAAATCTTCTTTTGGCATTACAAGAAACGCATGTTGAATCTCAAAATCAGGCCCACAATACGCGATTAGTCGATTTCTCTGTTTAAGTGGTAAAAAGTGTAGCCTGATCGATTGTCCATTTTGTTGCTAATTAAATCATGATATTTTGCTTTTCTGTGGTTATTGCATGAAAAAAATAATACTTTTTTGAAAGTAATTAGCCCGCTTTACTTCGTCAATAACAAAGATCATTTTGGCCGCTGACTTTTCTCATCACTGGCATTTGTCCCAAAAAGCTTTTACTTTTGCCCCGCTCACTGGCATCTGTAAAAGCTGGATATAGTTTGAAGCATGTGCTGATGCAAATACTGAGATAATACCAGGGCACTATGATGGATGAACGTACCAGCGAACTGCTCAAGAAGGTCAGAAAGATAGAAATCAAAACCCGCGGACTTTCCAACCAAATTTTTTCAGGTGGATACCATAGTGCCTTTAAGGGGCGGGGTATGTCTTTCAGCGAGGTGCGTGCCTATCAGTATGGCGACGATGTGCGCAACATCGACTGGAACGTGACGGCCAGGTTTCGCGACCCCTATGTAAAAGTATTTGAAGAAGAGCGGGAAATCACCGTGATGCTGGTGGTGGACATCAGCCCTTCTACCTTGTTTGGCACCCAGGCCAACCGGGAAAACATCGCCCAGCTGAAGCAGGAAATCATGACGGAGATCTGCGCCGTGCTGGCCTTTTCTGCCACCAACAACAACGACAAGGTAGGGCTCATCCTCTTTTCTGGTGATGTGGAAAAATTCGTGCCCCCCAAAAAAGGCAGGAACCACATTTTGCGCATCATACGCGAGCTATTGGATGCCCGCCCCCTGCACCAGGGCACCAACATAGCCGAAGCCCTGCGCTATCTGACCAACATGCTGAAAAAACGCAGCATTGTGTTTGTGCTTTCCGACTTCATCAATTCCGGGCCCGAATACAAGGATGCGCTCAGCATCGCCCGCCGCCGCCACGACGTGGTGGGCCTGCACGTGTACGACGACCGGGAGCGCAGCCTGCCCAATGTGGGCCTGGTGCGCGTAATGGATGCCGAAACGGGGGAAGAAATATGGCTGGATACCGCTCAAAAAGCCACACGTGAGCACTATGCTGCCTGGTTTGAGCAAAACCTGGGGCAAACCCGCGAGCGCTTTTTGCGAAGTGGAGCGGATTTTGTGAGTATGAACATCAAAGACTCATACATCACGGCATTGATGAATCTCTTTAGTATGCGCGAAAAGCGCCGCTAGAAAATTGAATATCGAACAAGCGATGAATCAGCTGAGGCATCATATCGTATTTCTGCTGCTGTTGCTAGGTGGAGCCCCACTGGCTGCCCAACACCTCAACGCGCGCCTGGAGGCCGATACCAGCCGCCTGCTGATAGGTGAGCCGGTGGGGGTGCATCTCACCGTGGCACACCCTTCGGGCCTGCAGCTACGCCTGCCACAGCTGAGCGATACCCTGGGTAAGATGGAGGTGCTGTGGAAATCGGCGGTGGATACCGCTGCCGATGGCAGCGTGATGCAGCTGCGGCAGCACTTTCGCCTTACGGCTTTTGAGCCGGGTACCTACCAGCTGCCCGAACTGCCCCTTTATTTCACGGATGAAGCAGGCAACGAACGCGTCACTTATACCAATGCCCTCTCCCTGGAAGTACAAACCGTGGCCGTGGACACCAGCCAGGTGTTTCGCGACATCAAACCGCCCCTGGAAGCTCCCTACACCACGCGGGAAATCTTGTCCTGGGTGCTGGCCGGGATACTGGTGCTGGCCCTGCTGGGGTTGCTGATATGGCGCCTGCGCAAAAAGCCCCAGCAACCACAGCCCCAGCCTGTGCGTAAAAAAGCCGTTGTGCCTCCTTACCAGGTGGCCATGGAGCGCCTCCAAAAACTGCAGGAGGCCGGGCTCTGGCAAAAGGGCGAGGTAAAGGGCTTCTATGTGGAATTGACCGACATCTTACGCACCTATATTGAGGATCAGTTTCACCTGCCTGCCCTGGAGTCCACTTCTGAGGAGATCATGCAGGAACTGGAGAGCTTGTCTCTGCAGCCCGCACTGCGAAGCGATATGCGCCAGTTGCTCACCCTGGCCGATTTTGTGAAATTTGCCAAAATGAAGCCCGGGCCGGAAGAAAATATCAAAAGTATGGACATTGCGAAGCGCTTCATACAGCAGACAAAACCCACAGCCGGGCCTGCAACGGCTGAACAAACCGCTGCGGCCAACGTTCCGGCAGCAGATACCGGCTCACAGGCCCCTTAGCACAATAAAAATGATATGTTGGCATACTGGAACAGCCTGAAATTCGCAAATCCCTGGTTATTGAGCCTGCTGCTCATTCCCTTGAGCTTTATCCTGTGGCAGCTCCTGCGTTCCAGGCAATTGTACCCCTCTCTGCGCATGCCGGCCCTGGAGGGAGTAAGGGCCCACGCCAGGCCAATCAGGGGTTGGATCAGGCGCTACCTCTTTGTGCTGCGCGTACTGGCGATGACACTTTTTATCATTGCCCTGGCTCGTCCCCAAACTTCCCTGCATGAGGAGGAAGTCGATGCCGAAGGCATCGACATCGTCATTGCCATCGACGTATCGGGCAGTATGCTGGCACGCGACTTCCAGCCCAACCGGCTGGAAGCAGCCAAACAAAAAGCCATAGAGTTTATTCAGCGGCGGCCCAATGATCGCATTGGGCTGGTAGTCTTTGCCAGGGAGAGCTTCACCCAATGCCCCCTCACCATCGACCACCGCGTAGTGCAACAACTGCTCATGGAAATAGAAAAGGGCATTCTGGAAGATGGCACGGCCATCGGCATGGGCCTGGCTACGGCCGTGATTCGCCTCAAAGAGAGTGAAGCCAAAAGCAAGGTGGTCATTTTACTCACCGATGGGGTGAACAATTCCGGAACGGTGGACCCCCTCACGGCCGTGGAGGCCGCCCGGGAGTACGGCATACGCGTTTATACCATAGGCGTGGGCCGGCAGGGCATGGCCCCTTACCCCATGCAAACGCCTTTTGGCATACGCTACCAGAATGTACCCGTGGAAATAGACGAAGAGTTGCTCAAAAAAATTGCCACCGAAACCGGCGGCAAGTACTTCCGGGCCACCAACAACGAGGCCCTGGAGCAGATCTATAATGAAATTGACGAACTGGAAAAGTCGCGCATACAGGTGATGCGCTTTACGCGTACCAGTGAAGAGTTTCACTGGTTTTTAATCATAGGAACCATACTCCTGCTGCTGGAAGTGGGGCTGCGATACACCCTGGTGCGCAGCATTCCCTAAGCGACAGTTGTACTCATAAAGAGCGATGATAAAATTTGAACATCCGGAGGCACTTTGGGCTTTGCTGCTCCTCATTCCCTTTACGGGCATGTTTCTCTGGTTTATGGCCAGCAGAAAACGCGCCCTGCGTGCGCTGGGAGACGAGCGCCTCATCCACCGTCTGACTCCGGACAAGCCCACCTCCAAACATCAGATCAAGTTCATCCTTTTTGCCCTGGCCTACACCTTTCTCGTACTGGCCCTGGCCAACCTGCAGTTGGGGCGAAAGTTTGAAAAGGTCAAACGCCAGGGCGTGGACCTCATGATTGCCATCGACATTTCGGAGTCCATGCTGGCCAACGATCTGAAGCCCAATCGCCTGGCCCAGGCCAAGCAGTTTGTATCTCACCTCATAGATGAGCTCTCCGGCGACCGTGTGGGCCTGATCATTTTTGCTGGCAATGCCTACTTGCAGGTGCCCCTTACCACTGACTACGTAGCCGTAAAATCCCTGCTCAAAACCATTGATACCGACCTGGCCCCTACCCAGGGTACGGCCATAGGAGCTGCCATTCGTCTGGCCGATGAAGCCTTTGAGGAAGGGCAAACCAAATACAAGGCCTTGCTCATCATTTCCGATGGTGAAAACCACGAGGGAGATGCCCTGGAAGCAGCCCGGGAAGCAGCTGAAAAAGGCATGCTCATCCTCACCGTAGGGGTGGGCAGCCCCGAAGGCTCGCCTATTCCCATTTACCGGGGAGGGAGGCCCACCAGCGAGCGCAAACGCGACCGCAATGGGAGCATCGTTTTTTCCAAACTCAACGAACCCATGCTCCAGCAGATAGCCGCCACGGGCGGGGGCAATTATTTTCGACTCACCCAGGGCAGCAGCGATGTGAAGGCGGTGGTACGCGAGCTGGAAAGCATGGAACAAAAAGACATAGAAGAACGCATGATCACCGACTACGAGCACAAGTACCAGTGGTTTCTGGCCATTGCGATTTTGCTGCTTACCATCGAATATTTTGTCACCGAAAAACGCAACCGCATGTTCAGCGACTGGCGCATTTTTCAGAGCAGGCCCCGGGGTACAGGCCAGCTGGTGATTTTTCTCCTGTTGAGTGCAGGCCTAAGTACTGGCCTGAAAGCCCAAATTTTTCAGCAAAAAGAATTCATAGAGGTACGCAAAGGCAACAAAGCCTACCAGCAAGGCGATTACGTGAAAGCCGAACAGCATTTCCGTAAGGCCGATTCGGTTTTTGCCCAAAACCTCAAGGCCAAATTTAACCTGGGCGCCAGTGTGTACCGCCTGGGGCGCTACCAGCAGGCATCCGAAATTTTTGAAGAAGCTGCCCGCCTGGCACCGGACAGCCTCACCAGGGCCATGGCCCTGCACAACATGGGAAATGCCCTCATGCAGCTCAAAGAGTACCCCAAAAGCGTGGAAGCTTACAAGCAGGCCCTCAGGCTCAACCCCCGCGACGAAGATACCCGCTACAACCTGGCTTATGCCCTGCAAATGATGCAGCAGGACGAAAATGACCAACAGGATCAGCAGAAGATGCAGCCCTCCGAATATGCCAAAAAACTCAAAGCACAGGCCGATACCCTGGTGCTGAAACGGCAGTACCAGCAGGCCTACCAACTCATGCAGCAAGGCTTGAGGCAGGACGAGACGGTAGGCTACTACAACGACTTCATTACCCGTCTGGGAGAAATATTAGGTATAAAAGCAGATGAGTCATGAAAAAATGCATAATCACAAGTTTGGCTATAATGGCCGCCCTGGGGGCATGGGCGCAAAACAAAACTGCCCAGGACTACTTCCACGAAGGAGCCCAGCTGTACGTATTTGACAAAAAGCAACAAGCCGTGCAGGCTGTGGAAGAAGGCCTGCGCGTACTGCCCAATGACGAACAGCTCAAGGAGCTCTACAAATTGTTGTTGAAGGAAAAACAGCAGCAGCAACAACAAAACCAGCAAGATCAGCAAAATCAGGATCAGCAAAACCAGGAGCAGCAACAACAGGACCAGCAGTCCTCTCAAAACCAGAACGAACAGAACCAGCAACAGCAGCAGGACCAGCCGCGCAACATGAGTAAGGAAGAAATTGACCGCATGCTGGAAGCGCTGCGGCAGCAGGAAGAAAAACTGCAGGAAAAAGTGCAAAAGAAAAAGCACAAAGGTGAAAGAGCCAAAACCGAAAAAGATTGGTAGGCCTGGAGGTGAATTGTGTAATTTGAAAAAGATTACGTTAAGAATGTGTATCTTATAGCGGCAATGTTGCTTATTGCTTAAAAAAATCCATTTTTATGAATTCCACCGGAAACGCTCAAATAGAAAAACATACCTTCTTGTTTGCCCAGGCAGTGCGCAATTTTGTAAAAAGCCTCCCTCCTACCATCAGCAATATAGAGGATACCAAAATGCTCGTCAGAACCTCCGGGCTGGTGGGTGAAAAGTACCTCAGGGCCAACGAGTCGGTAAGTAAAAAAGATTTTCTGGTGGGCATGAAAAGTTGTTGTGCCGAGGCAAAAGCCTCCTTTTACTGGCTCAACCTGCTCGATACCCAGAGCATACCCGAGCTGGAAGAAAAAAGACAACAATTGATCAAAGTAGCCACAGAGCTGGTCAATGTATTTTCTGCCGTACTGACCAAGGCTCAGGCATGAATGCAAACGCTACATTTATGAGAAGCTGTATATTCATTAGCTTGCTGTTAATAAGTTTTTCGCTTACCCTCAGGGGGCAAAATTTTACCGCCAGTGTAAGTAAAACCACCCTTGCCCTCAATGATATTCTGGAGGTGTATTTTCGCATAGAAAACGGCCAAAGCAGGGATATTCAGTACCCCAGTTTTGAAGGCTTTCAAATCGTTGGGGGCCCCAATGCCTCCACCAGCATGCAAATTGTCAACGGACAGGTGAGCCAATCAAACACCTACTCCTTTTACCTCCAGCCCAAAAGCGAAGGTACCTTTACCATTGGGCCTGCTACGGCCAAAATCAATGGAAAAACCTATACCACAAAGCCCATACAAGTGAAAGTGGTGAAGGCCGCAGCCCATGCACCCAGTGAAAGTGGCGAAACAGCCAATGGGGCCAGTGCAGACATCATGGAGGAGATACGCAAAAACGTCTTTTTGCGTACCCTGGCATCCAAAACCACCGTGTATCAGGGCGAGCCCATTACCCTCACCTACAAGCTATATACCCGCGCCCAGATGAGCAACCCCTACCTCACCGAATCGCCTTCCTATAAAGGCTTTTGGGTGGAAGAGCTAGAAGTGAATGACCCTCCCAAAACCGAAGTGTACAATGGCCTGGACTACCGCACCAATGTCATTAAGCGGGTCATTCTGTTTCCTCAGCAGTCGGGTAAGTTGCGGGTAGAACCCATCGAGCTGGAAACCAATGTGCGCGTCATGGTGCAAAACCAAAACCGCAGGCGCAGGAGCATTTTCGACGATTTTTTTGGACAATATCAGGATGTACCTTACACCTTTGCCAGCAACCCCCTAAACATAGAAGTGAAACCCCTGCCGGCAGGCAGGCCCGCTGGTTTTTCTGGTGCAGTAGGCGACTTTCAACTGGACGTAAGCCTGGACAAAACTGCCACCGAAACGGGCGAGCCCGTCACCATGAAGGTGAAAATCAGCGGCGCGGGCAATTTCAAAATGCTCAGCCCCCCCGCCCTGGAGTTCCCGCCCGACTTCGACGTGTTTGATCCCAGCACCGATGAACGCGTGGCCCGTACGGCTGCCGGGCTCAAAGGCTATATTTCTTATGATTACCTCATTGTGCCCCGCAATCCCGGTGAGTACAAGCTGCCCGTCGTACAATTCTCCTACTTCGATCCGGCCAAAGGGCGCTATATCACCCGCAGCTCGGATGAATTTGTGCTGCGCGTTACGGGTGAAGCCCGTCAGAGCAGTGCGGCCCTTACCCACATCAACAAAGAGGATATAGAGCTCATAGGCGAGGATATACGTTACCTCAAAAGTGACATGGGCAGCCTGGAAGACAGAGGCAGCAGCTTTGTGCGTACGCCCCTCTTCTGGATACTGTACCTCCTGCCTTTTGGCCTGTTTGCACTTTTGTGGGTGGTTAAACAAAGAAGGGATAAGCAGCTGCAGGACGTGGCCGGTATGCGCAGCAGAAAAGCCCAAAAACTGGCCAAAAAACGCCTGGCGCAGGCCCTGGTACACAAGAATGAACAAAACGAACAGGCATTTTACGACGAAATTGTGCGGGCAATATGGGGTTACCTGGCCGATAAGCTCAACATCGGTCAGTCCGAACTCCTGCGGGAGCACATACGCGCCCGGCTGGCAGATCGGGGCATTGCTCCTGAGATCATTGAGCGATGTATGAGTTTGCTAGACAAATGTGAAATGGCCTTGTTTGCCCCTTCGGCCTCCGAAGGGGGGATGGACCAGACTTACCAGGAAGCCATGCAACTCATCGTGGACATGGAAGCACCCCTGAAAGAACATGGGCAGGCAGCATAATTCAAAACAGATACCAAACAGCTATGTTGAGAGATAGATTGACGAAATACCTGCTGATTGCTTTGTGCGTGCTGACAGCCCCCCTGGCAGCAGCCGATGCCGATGTGCAGCAGTTGTTTGAGTCGGCACGAAAAGCCTATGACGAGGGAAACTATGAACTGGCTCAGCAGCAGTACGAACAAATCCTGCAAAGCGGGCAGGAGTCGGCAGCCCTTTATTACAACCTGGGCAATGCCTACTTCAAGCAAAACAAATTGGGCAGGGCCATTCTCAACTACGAGCGGGCCAAAAGACTGGACCCCGCCGATGAAGACATAGACTATAACCTGCGCCTGGCTAACCTGCGCACCATTGATTATGTAGAGCCTGCCCCCAAGCTGTTTTTCGAGCGCTGGATGGAACGCCTCTACTTTGGCAAATCCTCCTCCCAGTGGGGGACCCTGGCCCTGGGGCTGATGTGGGCGGCACTGGCCTTCGGGGCTTTGCTGCTCTTTGCCAATTTCAGCTGGCTCAAAAAGCTGGGTTTTGTGCTGGCCCTGGTATGCCTGCTGGCCTCACTGCTAGCCCTGGGGACCGCTTTGCACAAAAGCCGGGACGAACTGCACAGCAGGGCCGGCATTGTGATGCAAAAAAACGTCTATATCAAAAGCGGCCCTTCGGCTGCCAGTCAGGACCTTTTCATCCTGCACGAAGGCACCAAAGTGCGCCTGCAGCAGGAGATTGGAGAGTGGGTAGAAATCAAGTTTGC
>RFHT01000827.1 GCA_003696835.1 Bacteroidota bacterium | reverse complement strand
TTTTCAAGGAGGAGTTGGAGGTGGTTAATACATTTCATTGAAAATGAGCAACTTACAACAATTGTTTTTTTCACCCTGAGGGTGCTGAATAGTTACGAATTGGATATTAAGTTGTTGTCAGACTACTCTGTCATTGATGATTTGTACCGGCTGGTTTCTCTGCTGGCATCGAGAATAGGCCAGAAAATGGATTACAGTAAGCTGAGCTCTATCCTGGGCATCAGTCGCCATAAAGTAAAAGCGTATATTCACCTACTTGAGAAAACCTACTTTCTCTATCTCATCAGCCCCTACTCAGGCAGCATAGACCGGGCCATTGCCAAGCAACAGAAAGTATATCTGGCCGATACAGGCATTGTCAACAAACTTGCTCAGGTTGACAGTGGAGCCCTGTTTGAGAATGCCATTGCGTTGCAATTGAAAAAACTGGGAAGCCTGGCCTATTTTCAATTAAAATCCGGTCAGGAAATAGATTTTATCCTCGACAAAAATTCGGCTTTTGAAGTAAAAGAAACCCCAACTGAAAGTGACCTAAAGACTCTGCAAAAAAGAGCCCGGTTACTAAACATCCGGCAGGCCCAACTCATCGGGCGTTACCCGCCGGGAAATGGCTTTGATGAGTTTATTTGGGGGGGCTGTGTTGTTTGATGAAACAATTGAAGAATCGAATAAGCCCCCTCCTCAGCATTCGCCTGGCTGGGACTGCTTTGCCACCCTACAAAATCCATGCATGCAAAGACTTTTTTTGTGTGTTGGTGTCAGTTGATTAACAATGCTTATGCATTTATTTCTTTATCTTTAGCCCAAAATAGCATTCATGGAAATCGGAATAGCAGCAGATCATGGAGGTTTTGAGTTAAAAAACATAGTGGTTGCTTTTTTAAAGGGCAATGGTTATGAGCTTGAAGATTATGGTGCTTTTCAGTTGGATAAAGCTGATGATTATCCGGATTTTGTCATTCCCCTGGCCAAGGCTGTAGCAGCCCCAACAGTTCATAGCGGGAATATGAATATTAACAGCCCCCCAGCCCCCAAAGGTGTTATTCCTCCATATTGGAGGCGTGTTGCTAATGGATAGGGGCATGAGTTCCCGAAGAAAGCAGCAGCAGTTTTTAACTATAACTATTCAGCGGTAGAACCATTACACAACTTCATACTTAGTATCTATAAATTTGGACGAATCAGCCTGGGGGAACACCTTTGAGAATTGTGTTTTACCAGCCTCGCTCCTGTACGGGCAAGAAAAAATCAATAAAAATGACACATAAACATCCCCCCTCTTATCAGGTCGGCATGATTGGTCTGGGCACTATGGGACGAAACCTCTTGCTCAACATGGCGGACCACGGCTACTCAGTAGCAGGATTTGATAAAAATCCAGCCCAAGTTGAAAAATTGAACAAAGAAGGGAGCGGCAAAAAAGTAGCAGGGTTTAATACGCTGGAATCTTTCGTAGAAAATCTATCTACCCCCCGCATTGTCATCATGCTGGTTCCGGCCGGAAAAATCGTAGATCAAGTCATCAATGATTTAGTGCCCCTGCTGGCAAAAGGAGACCTGATCATTGATGGGGGCAATTCAAAGTTTACAGATACCGACTTGCGAGCTTCGGTTTTGGAAAAACAGGGAATCCATTTCTTTGGGATGGGAATTTCCGGCGGAGAAGAAGGCGCCAGAAAAGGCCCCAGTATGATGCCTGGCGGGGATATACAAGCCTATCAGCATGTAAAACCCATATTGGAGCAAATCGCCGCACGCGTAAAAGGGGAGCCCTGCGTAACCTACATCGGTCCAGGTGCTTCCGGCCATTTTGTAAAAATGGTGCACAATGGCATTGAGTATGCCCTGATGCAGCTGATTGCCGAAACCTATGAGTTGTTGAAAAAGGGACTGCAGTTGAACAACCACCAGATTCATGAGGTTTTTGCCAAATGGAACGAAGGCAGGTTGCAATCTTTTCTTCTGGAAATTACCAAAGACATTTTCGCCTTCAGGCTGCCCAAATCCGACCGCTTGTTGCTCGATGAGATAAAAGACGAAGCCAAAGCCAAAGGCACCGGCAAATGGACCTCCCAATTTGCGATGGAACTTCAACTCCCCGTTCCAGCCATTGATATGGCAGTATCCATGCGGGATTTGTCAAAATACAAATCCCTACGCCTACAAATGGCGGAAACCTACCCCAGGGAAGACGGGCAGGCGTTGGGGGCATTCGGGCAGGCAGCATCCCTCGAAAAGCTAGAAGCGGCTTTTTATTTTAGTATGATGGTTATTTATGGGCAGGGGATGCACTTGCTAAGCAAAGCCTCCGAGGCATACGGGTATGGCCTGAAGCTTGGAGAAATAGCCAAAATATGGAGAGGCGGGTGTATTATCCGGGCTGCCTTTCTCGAGGATATTTACAGGGCCTTTCACAAAAATAAAGAGCTGGAATTTTTATTATTGGACGAGCATATTCAGGCATTGGTAAGAGCGAACCTGCCCAGTGCGAAGTCAATCGTGGCCGAGGCCATATCTGGCGGGCTTGCTGTGCCTGTATTTGCTGCCTGCCTCACCTATTTTTATTCAATTTGCACAGCTGATATGCCCACCAATCTCATACAAGCTCAACGAGACTACTTCGGTGCACACACCTATGAACTGAAAGGAAAAGATGGGGTCTTTCACACCAACTGGTCATCGGCCCTATCGTAATATCATCATTAGTAACCCGAATAATATGTCAACGATAAAGAACCAACCCACCATATTTGTCATATTCGGCGCCACCGGCGATCTGAACTGGCGAAAAATAACGCCAGCTATTTATAACTTATATCTAGGAGGCTGGCTTCCTGAAAAGTTTGCCATTATAGGTACAGGAAGAACCAGCTATACCAAAGAAGCGTTTACAGATAAATTACTTGACGGAGTTAACCAGTTTTCCCGGAAGGGCAAAGCAGAGAAAAGCAGCTGGGAGGCCTTTTCTGAGCACATTGATTACCTGCATGCAGATGTCAATCAGGATGAAGGCTATGATGAAATTGGAAAAAGCATACAGGCCTTAAAAAAGGGCTGGAATACAGAGCCTGTGGTCATTTATTACCTGGCCGTAGCTGCCCGGTTTTTTCCCGTTATTGCCACCAAAATTAAACAGAACAAATTGGAAGGGCAACCTGAAAAAACGAGAATTGTGGTGGAAAAACCCTTTGGCAGCGACCTGGAGTCTGCAAAAGAACTAAACCATCTTCTATGCGGAATATTCGAAGAGCAACAGATTTACCGCATTGACCATTACCTGGGGAAAGAAACGGTTCAAAATATTCTGGCCTTCCGCTTTGCCAATTCCATTTTAGAACCTATATGGAACCGCAATTATATTGAGCATGTGCAAATATCCGTGGCCGAAGATTTAGGAGTAGGCAGCAGAGGCCAGTTTTATGAAGGAGCGGGCTTGCTGCGGGATATGATTCAGAACCACGTGTTGCAATTGCTCTGTTTGATTGCCATGGAAAACCCGGTCAATTTTAATGCGGATGAAGTCCGAAACAGAAAAGTAGATGTGCTGAAGTCTATTCGGCGATTCACACCCGAAAATATTAAAAAAAATGCCGTAAGAGGCCAATACGGAGCAGGATGGATTAAAGGCGAAAAGGTGGTCGGATACCGGGAAGAAAAAAATGTAAACCCACAGTCCAATACCGAAACATTTGCCGCAATTAAATTTTATATCGACAACTGGCGATGGCACGGAGTGCCTTTTTATGTGCGCTCTGGCAAACGCCTGAACCGGAAAATGTCCGTGATTTCCACTCAATTCCGGGATGTCCCACACTCAGTTTTTAGCGAAGATATTTTGGATAATTGGCGACAAAACAGGCTGATTATCAGCATACAACCCGAAATGAGCATCCGTCTGCAAGTTCAGGCAAAAAAGCCGGGGATTGAGATGGTGTTAAATACGGTAGATATGGTCTTTGATTACGAACTTAATGGTGCCCAGGAGTCGCCCGAGGCTTATGAAACCTTATTGCTGGATGCTTTACAGGGCGACCAAACGCTATTTATGCGGGGCGACCAGGTAGAAGCTGCCTGGGAATTACTTATGCCCATATTGCAGTCCTGGCAATCCAAACCCAGCCTTGATTTTCCCAACTATGAGGCAGGTTCCTGGGGGCCCGAATTAGCGGAAGCCCTTATAGCCAAAGATGGATTTCATTGGTTTTCATCATTACATTAACTTCTGATCCCCTAATTATGCACATGCATGTGTACGAAGGCGAAAAAAGCCTCATTGCCGCTTTTGCTGATTATATCATCGAACAGGTTAACCGGTCTATCCAATCACAAGGTTTTTGCAATATTTCTTTGGCCGGAGGAAATTCGCCCAAAGCGGCCTATACCTTACTTGCTTCTCCTCCATTAACACATCAGGTGGATTGGACAAAAGTCTTTTTCTTTTTTGGCGATGAAAGATATGTACCCGCCAACAACCCTCAGTACAATGGGGGAATGGTGGATCAGGTTTTTTTTCAACCTTTGGAGATTAAAAAACACCAGATATTTTTAATCGACACCACGCTACCTCCCGACCTTGCCGCCCAACAGTATTGGAATGATATTCAGGCCCACTTTAAGGGCAGCCCCATTGAATTTGATCTGATCTTATTGGGGTTGGGCGATAATGCACATACCGCTTCCTTATTCCCCTTTACGGAGGTGTTATGGGAAACAGAGCCGGAGGTAAAAGCAGTCTATCTGAAACGAGAAAACGTATATAGAATCACCATGACGGCGCCCTTAATAAACCAGGGGAAACAGATTGCTTTCCTGGTATATGGTGCCCGTAAGGCCTTAGCTGTACAACACGTCATTCAGGGCCAGAAAGACATAGCGCAATTCCCGGCACAACTCATTCAACCAGTGAAGGGCGAGCTCCACTGGTTTTTGGATGCAACGGCAGCAGCCTTATTAACGAATAAATGACGAAATAAGAACATGCTCCTGAGCTATCTGCTGCTATAGCTCTTTACCGGGAATATTCAAGTTAGTTTTACTACCCCTCCAATACCTGCTGTACCCGTTCAGGGGTAAAGGGCAGGTGTCGCAGGCGTTTGCCGGTAAGGGCAGCAAAGGCATTGGCAATGGCGCCCCCCACTACGGGCAGGCTGGCTTCGCCTATGCCCGCAGGTTTTTCGCTGGAAGGCATGATGTGCACCGCAATGCTTTCGGGGGTGTCGGCCATGCGCAGCAGGGAGTAGTTGTGAAAATTGGATTGCTGCACCTGCCCCTTGCTGAAGGTGATGCGCTCGTGCAGCACACTGCTGATGCCGTGTACAATGCCGCCTTCCATCTGAGCGAGGGTGTTTTCCGGTTGCACCACAATGCCCGCATCCACCGCAGCCCAGAAATGGTGCACCCGTATCTTGCCGGTATCAGCCTTTAGGGAAATTTCACAAATACCGGCCACCAGCGCGCCACTGCGTTCGGCAAAAGCCAGTCCGCGGGCCCTGCCCGCGGGAGCAGCCCTGCCCCACTGGGCCATTTCGGCAGCAGCCTTCAGCACCGCCGCAGCGCGGGGGGCGTTTTTCATCAGCCTGAGCCGCAGCTGCACAGGGTCTTCCTGTAAGGCTGTCGCAATTTCATCCAGGAAAGCTTCAATGGCAAACTTGTTGGGGCCGTGGCCCACGGCCCGCCAGTGCTTGGTACGTATGCCGTGTTCCACATTGCGCACCTCTATCTGCTGATTCGGTATGTCGTAATACGGGTTTCTGGCCCCGGAGCCCAGTAGCCGGTTGCCCGTACCTACTATGCAGTGGCTCCAGGTGGTGAGCTTGCCCTCGGCATCCACCCCGGCCTGCATGCGCTGCAACGACATGGGCCTGAATGCCCCATACTGCACATCGTCTTCGCGCGTCCACAGCAGTTTGAGCGGGCGCCTGATGTGTTTAGCCAGATGCGCTGCCTCCTCTATATAGTCCGACATGGACCTGCGGCCGAAACCGCCTCCCAGGTAACAGGGATGAAAATGTACCTGCGACACCTCCAGCCCCAATACCTCAGCCACAGCCGAGCGCGCACCTGCCGAAGCCTGGGTGCCGGCCCATACTTCGGCACTGCGGCCATCGGCCGCCACAGACACCACCGCATTGAGGGGCTCCATCTGTGCGTGGTAAACAAAATCATTCAGATAATCGGCCTCAAAACGACGCTGCGCTTTGGCCAGGGCTGCTTGTGCATCTCCCTGACTTACCAGCACGCTGGTGCCGGCGTAATGCTCCTGCACCGCAATGGCGCGGTAGGTTTGAGGGGCGCTTTCGCTGTCGTACTCGTAGGCTTTGGCCCCTTTGCTCCACTCAATCTGCATCTGCTTTTTGGCTGCCAGTGCCGCTTCTACCGAATCGGCTATCACTCCTACTCCATGCTCCAGCTTCACCACTTCCAACACGCCTTCAGCCGCTTTTAGTTCAGTTTCATTGCGCAATTCGGGCTTTGCACCGTGTACCGGGCTGCGGTTGATCACCGCATACACCATGCCCGGCAACACCACGTCCATGGCAAACTGCCCGCTGCCATCGGTTTTGGCCGGAATGTCGAAACGGGGCATATAGGTTCCTATGAGGCGAAACTGAGCGGGCTGCTTCAGTTGCTCCTCTCCAATTTCGGGCAGGGTGGCAGGCGCTTTGGCAAAGGTAGCCACCTCTCCGTAGCTGATGCTGCGCCCGCTTTTGGGATGCACCACCAGGCTGGGCTCAGTGCGAAGCTCGCTCAGTGGCACCTGCCATTTCTCGGCCACGTTGCTCAGCAATACGTAGCGCGCCTGGGCGCCGGCCTTGCGCAGGGCATCGAAGTAGCCGCTCACGGTAAAGCTGCCCACCGTGATCATGCGTCCGCGACCGCGCCCGCGAAATTTGAGCCCATAAATGTCCGGCTCTACAGGCGAATGTTCGATGCGCACCTTTGACCAGTCGGCGTCCAGCTCCTCCGCAATGAGCACGGCCAGAGCCGTCATGCTGCCCTGCCCCATTTCTGCAGCGGGATTCATGATGGTGATGCTGCCATCCGGGGCAAGGTGTACCCAGGCGTTGACCTGGTAGCTGGGTGGGGCATGCGGGGAGGCGTCTTCCTCTTCTTTGACCGAAAAGCCCGGAAATACGCTGGCTGCTGTTACCAGAAAGGTGAGGCCACCGGCTCCGATCAAAAATTTTCTCCTCGACATGGAGGGGGAAGGGGATTGGGTAGATTTTTTCATGGCTTAGCGTTGCTGAATGACACTTTCAATGGCTTTGAGAATGCGGTTGTAGGTACCACAACGGCACAAATTGCCGTTCATGTGCGCAAGAATCTGCTCGCGGCTGGGGCTGGGGTTTTGTTCGAGCAGGGCTACGGCCTGCATGATCTGGCCCGACTGGCAGTAGCCACATTGAGGCACCTGGGCTTCTATCCAGGCCTTTTGAAGGGGATGCTCGCCGCCAAGCCCTTCTATGGTCCTTACGGAGCGGCCTGCCACCATGGAAAGGGGGATCATGCAGGCTCTTACTGGGGTGCCGTCCAGATGGACGGTGCAGGCACCACAAAGGGCGGCACCGCAGCCGTATTTGGTACCGGTGAGCTGCAGCCGCTCCCGCAGGGTCCACAGCAGGTTGGCATTTTCGGGGGCATCCACTTCTAGGTTTTGCCCATTTACGTTGAAGGAGTATTTCATGGGAAATGCCGTTGGAGTATGAATGGAAAGATGAAAGGGAAGATAAAAAAATTTGAAGAAAGTCTGAATCAGTAAAGGTGAAATGAAACAATTATCTGTTATGCATTCCTAAAAGCGGGAAAAAATCCTAGCTTTGGCCTGTTAATTACCCGTAACATGCACTCCATTCCCAACCTCTCTACCCTGCAGCAGGCGGCGCAACGCATTGCGCCCTTCATTCATCGCACCCCTGTGCTCACCTGCCGGGGGCTAGACGCCCTTTCGGGTGCCCGTCTCTTTTTTAAATGTGAGAACTTCCAGAAAGTGGGGGCCTTCAAAATGCGGGGGGCCACCAATGCAGTACTTTCACTTCCCGAAGCAGAAAAACAAAAGGGAGTGGCCACCCACTCCTCGGGCAACCACGCCCAGGCCGTGGCCCTGGCAGCCAAAGTAAACGGCATACAGGCCTGGATTGTGATGCCCGAAACGGCTCCCGCAGTAAAAAAGGCTGCCGTACTGGGCTATGGCGCTGAGGTAATTATGTGCAAACCCACCTTGCAGGCCCGGGAAGAAACCCTGGCACAGGTGGTAGCCCAAACGGGAGCCCATTTCATTCACCCCTACAACGACTACCGCGTGATAGCCGGCCAGGCCACCGCCTCCATGGAGCTGATGGAAGAGGTAAACGAGCTGGATGTGATCATGACGCCCGTGGGCGGCGGCGGCCTGCTCAGCGGCACGGCCCTGGCTGTGCATTACCTGGCTCCCCACATCTCCGTCATAGCCGGCGAACCCCGCGGCGCCGACGATGCCTGGCAGTCCTTCACTTCAGGGAAACTGGTACCTTCCCTGAAGCCCAATACCATTGCCGACGGCCTGCTCACTTCCCTGGGTGAAAAAACTTTTGGCATTATACGCCAGTATGTGCAGGACATTATCAGGGTAGAGGAGGAGGAAATAAAAGCGGCCATGCGCCTGGTGTGGGAGCGCATGAAAGTAATCATTGAACCCTCCTCCGCCGTACCTTTTGCCGCACTTTTGCAACAAAAGCAGCGTTTTGCAGGTAAAAAGGTAGGGATTATTTTTTCTGGAGGAAATGTAGATTTGGGTAAATTGCCCTTTTAATTTTTCCCTTACAAACCCATTGGCATGAAAAAACACCTGAGGCTGCTCCTGATTGCGGGATTGCTCATTTTGCTCAACCTCATCGGTTCGGCTTATTTCATGCGCTTTGACCTGACCAAAGAAAAGCGCTACTCCCTTTCCGGAGTGAGCAAGGAAATGGCCCGCAAGCTGAGTAGCATACAGGAAGGCGCAGCACCCGTACCGCTTTATCTCACGGTTTACCTCGAAGGGGAATTTAGCCCCAACATACGCAGATTTCAGGATGCCATTCGCGCCACCCTCAACGAACTGAGGCTATATTCACGCGGTTTTCTCGAATACGAGTTTGTGGACCCTTCCAACCAGCGGGAGCTGCTCAAGCAATTTCAGCAACGGGGCCTGCTGCCCATTCCGGTGAGGGTACAGAGCTCTGCTACCGAAATTACCCAAAAGGCCATGTACCCCTACGCCCTGGCCCGCTACCGCGACCGGGAGTTGTACATCGACCTGCTCAAGGGCTGCGCCTACCCCAATGGTGGCGTTAACTTTGCCAAGGCCGAAGCCGACCTGGAGTACAAGCTGGTGTCGGCCATCAAAACGCTCTACCGCGAAGAGGGAGGATTGGTGGCCATTTTGCAGGGGCATGGTGAGCCGGCCCTGTTCGACGCACAAAAGCGGCCCAACCGGGAGCTGGCTCCCCTCATCAATGAGCTGGAAAACGGTGGCTACAACATCGCCATATTCGACCGCGCCGTACAGCCAGGCCTGGCCATTCCGCCCAATGTGAGCGTCTTGCTCATTTTACAGCCGGAAAAGCGCTTCAGCGAACGCGACAAGTACGAAATTGACCAGTACCTCATGCGGGGGGGCAGTGTGTTCTGGATCATGGATCAGCAGGAAGTCAAGCTGGAGCTCTACCGCAACCAGGCCACCCTCACCCGCCTGCGCGAGCTCAATCTGGATGATATGTTTATGAAGTATGGCTTCAAACTCAACTACGACCTCATTCAGGACCTTAGCTGTGAAAAAACAGAGGTGTTTCAGGAAACGGCGTCCGGCGGGCAGATCAACAGCCTGGCCTGGCCCTTTTATCCACTGGTGCTGGACTTGCCCGATCACCCCGTAACCCGAAATGTGGATGCGGTGCTGCTGCGCTATGCCAGCTCCATAGATACGCTTCAACGGGAAGGCATACAAAAAAGCGTGTTTTTAACCACCTCGCCCCGCAGCCGCACCCTGCCTGGCGTGCAGCACATTGACCTGGGCGTGTACCTCAAGACGCCCCCTCCGGCCACCCTCTATAACAAAGGTCCGCAGATAACGGGCCTCATGCTGGAAGGCATTTTTTCTTCCCTCTTTGATGGCAGGCAAATCCCCACTGACAGCCTTTCACCTGAACTGCCCACGGCTGCCTTTGGACGGCAAAACAATCCCGCTGCTCCGGGAAAAATGGCCATTATCTCTGATGGGGAATTTTTTCTGGGGAAAAAGTTCCGGGGGGAGCGCGGCCTCCTGCCTCACGACAATGCCACCCTCATTCTCAATGTGATTGACTACCTGGCAGGCGACAATACCCTTACCGAGATCCGCTCCAAGGATGTGGTGATCCGCAACCTGGACCGGGAAAAGGTAACTCATTACCTCACCGCCATCCGGTTGGTAAACCTACTGCTGCCCATCCTCTTCATTGCCGCCTTTGGCAGCCTGCGCCATTACTGGCGCAAGCGCAAACACCAACGGCTGCGCCTGCCAGAATGAGGGAAGGTCGGATGTGGTCTGAATCCTGAGGGGTCTTCGGCGCATGAGCTTCTATAAAAAATGCAACTTGCGGGGGTCCTGCCCGTTGAGGTAGTGCCAGGCTTCGGCCACCACAAATACACTGCCTGTGATGAGTACGCACATATTGTGCTCGCGGGCATGCTGCAGGGCGGCATCCACGGCTGCTTCTATGGGTTCATACCCCAAAATGGGTACAGTTGTATCCAGCGGTACCGCCTTCAGACTTTTGCCCCTATGCCAGGACCGGGTCAGGATCAAGGCATCGGCAATACCCAGCAGCTCGTCTATGAAAGCCTGCACATCCTTGCCACCCGATACCCCCATGAGCACCAGGGTCTTACCGGTTTTTATTTGATGGAAAGTTTCGGCCAGGTGGCGGATGGCTTTGGGGGTATGAGCCACATCGGCGTAAATGGGCGGGTGGCAGCTAATTTGCTGAAAGCGGCCCTGGATGTGCAGCTTGCTGAGCGCAGCACTGCATGCCCGCTGCAACTCGGAGGCGGGCACCTCCGGATGGTGGGTATGCAGCCAGCGTTTGAGCAGCAGGGTAGCCAGCCGTGCGTTTTGCTGCTGCTTATGGCCCAGCATAGGGGTGGAAATGTGTTCAAACTCAAGTGCGTCCACACAGAAATTGAAGTGCATGCGGTCGTGCTCCATGTGCAGACCACTTGCCTGTGTGTAGCTGGCAATGGGCAGCAATTGTACCTGCCTCAGGCGGGCATATACCTCCAGACGGCTATGCAGCCCAGGCTCCAACTCGCCCATCACCACCGTGGCACCCGCAGGCGCAATGTCCATTTTGTCGTAGGCAATGAGTTCTTCGGTAGGGCCCAGCAGGGCGCTATGCTCCAGGTCGATGGAAGTAAATGCCACAAAGTCGCCCTGCATGATGCGGGTAGCATCATAGCGGCCCCCAATTCCCGCCTCCAGCACCAGCACCTCTACCTGCTGCTCAAAAAAATGCTGCAAAGCCATGTAGGTAAGGGCCTCGAAAGCGCCAAATTCGTCTCCGGGGCATTGGCGGGCATACAACTGACGCAGCGCCTCAAAACGGGCCTCCAGTTCCTGCATCTCCTCCAGAGAAACGTACTGCCCATTTACCGAAATGCGCTCCCGTATATCCAGCACATGTGGGGAGATAAACAGGCCGTGCGAAATGCCCAGCTCCCCCAGCATGGCCGCCAGCATACTGGCGGTGCTGCCTTTGCCATTGCTCCCCACCACGTGTATGGTCTTCACCCGCTTGCCCCAATCGGAATGCAGCAGGTGACGGCACAGATAATGCATGCGGTGCAGCCCGATGCCGCTGCCATAAGCCGACAGGGATGCAATGACAGACTCCGCTGCTACAGGCAGATTCAAAGTAGGTTGATTGGCCACAAATACCCCCTTTCTTTGCTGTTCAACCCTCAGGCCTCATCTTCTACGATCTCAATTTTGACGATTTTATCGCCCGGACGAATTTCGTCAATCACCTCCAGCCCCTCTACCACCCTGCCAAAGCAGGTATGGTTGCCGTCCAGGTGGCGGGTGTTTTCCCGGTTGTGGCAAATAAAAAACTGGCTGCCCCCCGTGTCGCGCCCGGCATGGGCCATGGACAAAACGCCCCGGTCGTGGCGCTGGTTTTCGCCCTCCAACTCACAGGGAATGGTATAACCCGGCCCGCCGCGCCCCGTGCCTTCGGGGCAGCCGCCCTGTATCACAAAGTCGGGAATGACGCGGTGAAACGTCAGTCCGTCATAAAAGCCCTTTTTGGATAAGTTTACAAAATTCTTTACTGTATTGGGAGCGTCTTTTTCGTAGAAGTTCACCTTCATGTCTCCCTTTTCGGTGTGAATAATTGCGTGCATATAAAAGCTGTTTTGTTCAGGCCGCAAGTTATTAATTATTTTGTTCATCCCTAATGCAGACTGCGCAGAGGGTTTACAACATTTATTCCCCTTGTCCGTATATTGACCAAACCAAAATAACGTTTAAACATCGATTGGTATGTCCATACGAGTTATCCCCAAAACAGCCCAGGCCAAAGGCCAATTCAATGGCGGGGCCATACTGGAAAACAAGCCCATCGGCTTTCCCGGCGAAGGCGGGCAGATACGGCCCTATTCCAATTTGTTTTACTGGGCACATGCCTGGTCCGACCAGGGCAGCACCATAGGCGAACATCCCCACCGGGGCTTTGAGATCATGTCCTTTGTACTCAAGGGCAGCATCGACCACTACGACAGCAAGTACAAGGCCTGGAAGCCACTGAAAGCGGGCGATGCCCAGGTGATCCGTTCGGGCAATGGCATCAGCCATGCCGAACGCCTCAATGCCGGGGCTCACATTTTTCAGATCTGGGTGGACCCCAACCTGAACCAAAGCCTGCAAAAAGAGGCCTCTTACGACGATTACCCCGCCGAGTCGTTTCCCGAGACCATAGAAAACGGCATGCGCATCAAACACTACCACGGCAACGGGGCGTCCATGAACCTGGATGCCGAAGGGCTGGAAATTCAGGAAATACAGCTGCAGCCCGGCACCCACCAGCTTAGCCTGGCGCCCGACAAGGTGCACTCCTTTTACCTCATCTCAGGTGCCCTCAGCCTCAACAATCACAGCCTGCAGCAGGACGATTTTGCCCTCGTAAAGAATGAAGCCACCCTGGAAATAAAGGCGGATACTGCCTCGCGCCTCTTCCGCATCAGCGCTCCTCTGCAGCCCTCTTATCTCACTTATGCCCAAATGCAGGGGATGCGGGCATGATGCTCAGAGCCCGCTTGAGGTTTTAGTACCAAGATGCCCGCTGTTTTGCCGCTTTTTATTTTAACGTGAGTTCGGGATAGTCTGAGGCATTTTTCTAATAAGCATTAGTATTTCCGTGTTTACAGAAGTCAGAAGCCTCTTACTAACTTTTCTAAAACAGGAAGCTGATTTTTTGAGAAGAATAGTTATTTTAATACAGCATATACCTGCTGCAAAAAAGGGGGAATGCCCCAATAGTGCCTTCAT
>RFHT01000826.1 GCA_003696835.1 Bacteroidota bacterium | reverse complement strand
TTTTCAAGGAGGAGTTGGAGGTGGTTAATACATTTCATTGAAAATGAGCAACTTACAACAATTGTTTTTTTTCACCCTGAGGGTGCTGAATAGTTACAATTGAACAAAGGAACGCTTCAAACAAGCTGCACCTGGCAATGCCTGCTACCTATATCCCGTTCTCTGCACTGCCCCTACTCATTCAGGTTCCAGTTATAGGGCTTATAGCTGATCTGGGCGTTGGGCTTGAGCTTGACGTTTGCGTATCGGTTAATAAAATCGATCAGGCTGCCATTTTTGGTAAAATCCTCCTGGTACCAGTCAAAAAGAGCAGAGAGTTCCGCCTTTTCAGGGGTAATGGTATTCTCCCTGGGGTTATTGATGTAGGCACGGGTTTGTTGCTCCAGTTGTTCGTCGAGTTTGGCTTCGGTATAAGCCTGGTTGAGCAGTTTGGGGCAGGATACCGAGGCACAGTTGACCGCAAAGTGAATGCGGGGCTCCTGGAATTGCTTGCGGATGAGGTCGTGCTCTATATTGTTGAGGCTATAAGTGTTGTTGCCAATGGTGGCAATGGGTTGGTCCCAGGGTTGGTCGATTTCCCGTATGCTTTTGAGGGGATAATGGTCCAGTATGAGCTTGACGGTATAAGCATTGTAGGCATTGATCCAGAAGGCGAGTTGTTTGTTGCGGCTCCAGTTGGCAGCAGGGGGATTAGCTTTGAGCTGGTTCAGGTATTGCTGTAGTTTCTCCTTTTCGGACAAAAACCCTTTGTAGTTGACCTTGCCTGAAGGGCTTACGTACTTTTTGAGCAGTTGATCCCACAGCTGGTGGGTAAAGGGCGGAGGGGGCAAGGTGGTTTCGTGGGCTGTGTCCACCTCTACCGGCCGGGCCTCGTCGGGCACATCGCCCAGGGCTTGGGGGTGGGTGGGTGGGGCAGGGGAGGGGGTAGCGGCTGGGGTATCATGGGAGCTCCCAGGGGGGGAGATTGCTTCCCGGCTGGGCTTTTCTGGGGGTTCTGCTTTTTGCGGTGCAGCAGGCGGTTGTGGGGTCTCTGCGGGCCGGGCTTCCGGGCTTTGGGGAGCAAGGCCGGGTGTCTCTGGCTGGGAGGGGGTATCAGCCTGTACCATTGGCGGGGCCGACTCAGCCTGGGGTTGTTTGGCATTACAACTCGTATATAGGCTGGCCACAGCCAGCAGCAGCAAGATATGTTTTGTGATGGTTTTCATGACAAATGGATGATAATGTTGATTTACAATCATAAGGGCTTTTTGGCAGAGCTGCAAGTAAAGGTGTTGGGGCCGGGGCGTATGTCTGGTAAGAGACAGGCAGGCAATTTTGCTAAATTCTCAATAGTTGAGGTAATTTGGCCATGCAAATCGGGAAATTAGTAACTGACTGGTATGCGGCCCACGGCCGCCACATGCCCTGGCGGGAGGGGCAGGATCCCTACCGCATCTGGGTGTCGGAGGTCATTATGCAGCAAACGCGCATTGAGCAGGGGGAGGGGTATTTTTATCGCTTTGTGGATCGTTTTCCCGACCTGGCTTCGCTGGCCGCAGCGGAGCAGGACGAGGTGCTCAAATACTGGGAAGGGCTGGGCTATTACAGCCGGGCACGCAACCTGCATGCTGCTGCCCGCCAGCTGGTGGAAACACATGGGGGGCAGTTTCCCAGCCACCACGAGGCCCTGCTCACCCTTAAAGGCGTAGGGCCCTACACGGCCCGGGCCATTGCGTCCTTTGCCTTTGGGCAGCAGGTGGGGGTGCTCGATGGCAACGTACTGCGGGTGATGAGCCGGCTGCTCAACGATTTTTCGCCCGTGAACCGCCCCCAGACGCGCCGCAAGTTTCAGCACCTCATAGACGGCTGGGTAGCCGGGCAGGATTCGCGCAGCTTCAACTACGGCATGATGGATATTGGGGCCACCATCTGCACCCCTACGCAGCCGGGCTGCCTCATCTGTCCCTTGGAGGCAGTATGCCAGGGGCGCAAGGCTGGCTCGGTACAGCTGCTGCCCCAGAAAGACCAAAAACTCAAGCGCAAAGTGCGCTATTTCAACTTTTACCTCATCCTCAATGAAAAAGGGGAAGTGGCCATACGCCAGCGGCCCACCGACGGGTTTTGGGGGGGACTATGGGAAATTCCCAATGAAGAAACGAAACGCAAAGCCTGGGAAAAAAAGGAAAGCGAAGGAGGAGGCCGTTTTCTTTTTGAGCTCAAGCACGTTTTTACCCACTTCGATATGATGATCAACACCTTTATGTTGTCTGCCGGGGCTGCCCCTGCCTTTGAGGAGGTGCAATTCATTTCTACTGATAAAATTGCTATATTTGCCTTTTCAAAAGCCGTACTTAACATATTCGAAAACGCATGGCAAAATATGGACTGAACAGGGTGACACTGATCGGCAACCTGGGCGCAGACCCCGAGCTGCGCTACCTCGATCAGGGCATTGCCCTGGCCACGCTTCGCATGGCCTGTACGGAGCGGTACCGCGACAAAGAAGGAAACTACGTGGACCGCACCGACTGGATAGATGTGAACCTGTGGCGTTCGCAGGCCGAAATTGTGGCAAAATTTTGCCGCAAAGGCTCCACGCTCTATGTGGAAGGCAGGCTGGTAAACCGTAGTTGGGAAACCCCCGAAGGGGAAAAACGATATAAAACCGAAGTACAGGGGACGAGGGTTATACTGCTGGACAGCCGCCCGGCTACCAGCCCGGGCGCCCATGAGACCATGACGGCCCCTGTTTCCTCTGTGCCGGAGGTGGGAGAAAAACAAGCCATTTCCCAAACCCAGGAAGCACAGCAACCGCAAACTCCCCAGCAGGAGACCCAAAACGATGAGCCAGAAACCTTTGACGACGATCTACCTTTCTGATTTGATTATTGTTTCACTAACCTGATTACCTGTGGACCCGGAGCCTGGGCATCTCTTACACTTCATTCTTTTACTGGATGTGCCGCCGGAATTGCCTCTCCTCGCCATCGGCCTGAGAATAGTAGTATTCTGGGCCCTGCTGGTGGTGTCTTTTCTCGTTTCGGGCGCCGAGGTGGCCTTTTTCTCCCTTTCAAAACCCGAAATTGAGGCCTTTCGCTCGGATGAAAACAACAAGACAGCCCAGCGTATCTGGCACCTGATCAAAAAACCTGCCCACAAATACCTGCTGGCTACCATTCTCATTACCAACAACCTCGTCAATGTGGCCGCCATTTTGGTGGCAAACGACATCATAAGCGAGCTGGCCGCAGCCTATGCCCTCAACACCAGCAGAGAGGTGCTGGGGGTGGTGGTGCAGCCCGAATACCTGCTCAAGATTGTTATTTCCACCTTGCTGCTGCTGCTTTTTGGCGAAATTGTACCCAAGGTATATGCGGCCAAAAACCGCATACGCATGGTCAAAAGTCTGGCCCTGCCCCTGTATGTGCTCAAGCGCCTGCTGGCTCCACTCAGCATGGCCCTCATCCGTTTTTCCCACTTTATCGAATCGCGCATACAGCTCAAGGACGAAACCACCTCGCTCGAAGACCTCAAACACGCCATTGACCTGGCCACTAACGACATTGAGCTCAAAGACGAAAAGGAAATCCTCAAGGGCATCGTCAATTTCAGCAACATCCCCGTCAAAAGCATCATGCGGGCGCGCGTGGATGTCATTGCCATTGAAGTGAATACGCCTCTGAGTGAAATCATCGAAATCATCAATGAGCATTCTTTTTCGCGCATGCCCGTTTATGAGGAAAACCTGGACGAAGTGCTGGGCATTCTGCACATTAAGGACCTGCTGCCCTACCTGCGTGATGGGCTCGAAAGCGTGAATCTGCGCGACCTCATCAGAGAAGCTTACTTTGTGCCGGAGAGCAAAAAGATCGACGCCCTGCTCGAAGACTTCAAGTCGCGCAGGTTGCACATGGCCATCGTGGTAGATGAGTTCGGCGGTACGGCCGGCATTGTGACGCTGGAGGACGTAATCGAGGAAATTTTTGGCGAAATCAGCGATGAATTTGACAGTGAGGACTGGGTTTATACCAAGCTCTCCGACAACACCTACATTTTTGAGGGCCGCATTGCGCTGAATGATGTGAAGAAAATCCTCGATCTGGATGAAAATGAATTTGAGGATGCACGGGGCGACAGCGACACCCTGGGAGGGCTCATACTGGAGCTGGCGGGGAAAATTCCCCGCCGGGGCGATGTGATCCATTATCACAATTATGATTTACACGTAGAGTCAGTAAGTAAAAACCGCATCATGATGGTGAAGTTTGTGATCAACCAGCCAGAGGAAGAGAGTTCCTGATGGCAATCACCCTTTTTCATTGCACTGCGTTAAACCGGAAAAAACATACTTTATGTACCAACGCTATCAGATAGTCGTATTGCTCATGGCCCTGCCGGCCATGTACCTGCTGCAGGCCTGCGGCCAGCAGGCCGAACCCTACCCCCGCCCCCTGGGCTTTCACCGCATAGATTTGCCCAAAGAAACCCAGTACCAACAATTTGAGAGCAGCAGCTGCCCTTTTACTTTTGAATACCCCCGCGAAGGCAAGGTGACGCGCGACCTGCCCGACTCCTGCTGGGTGGACATACAGTTTCCCCCCTATGGCTGCAAATGGCACATTACCTACCGCCACGTACCCACCTCCGGTACTTCCCGGTCCGGGCATTTTGAAGAGCAGCGACGGCTTATTTACAACCACATCAAAAAAGCCAGTGAAATTAAGGAAAATGCCTTCCGGGTACGGGCAGGCTATGGCACCATGTACGAAGTGTACGGCAATGTAGGTACTCCCCTCTACCTTTTCCTCAGCGACTCCTCCGACACCCACGTGCTCATGTCCACCTTCTATTTTCGAACGGCCATGAAAAACGACTCCCTGGCCCCGGTGATCGAGTACATGAAAGGCCAGATGATGCACGCCATGGAAACCCTCAAATGGCAGCAGCCCTGAGCCAGCCTGGTGGCTAAGTACATGGTAACTTAAATGCGCTTAGATGTTATTTTGTTATGCTTATGTGCTTTTTTGCCGAAAAAAAGGACATAAGTGAAAAATAATTTTTGTAAGTTATTCATTTTCAGCGACTTGTATTAACCACCCCCAGCCCCTCCTTGAAAATGAGGGGAGCTTTTTCGGGCAGGCGGCGCAGCCGCCTGCGACCTCTTTACCTGCACTCCGAGTCATTGACGGCATGGCCCCGTTAGGGGCCCAAATATGGGTAGCACGAAGTGCCCACAGAGTTTTTTCGTGCCGTAGGTACGAAACCTGCTGCGGTTGGGAAATTCC
>RFHT01000825.1 GCA_003696835.1 Bacteroidota bacterium | reverse complement strand
TGGCCGTCCACGCGCCAGGGCAGGGGGTGTCCGTTGTTTTGGGGGTGGTCAAATATGGCAATGTGCCCCCAGTCGTCGCGCCCGTCTATTTGCATGCCCACATCTACCCATTCGGCCCGTTGGCCTTCGGCCTGCTGGTTGCGCTGCCCGGCCGCATTGACGGCCTGGCCAGCTATGCCCTCCCGCCAGGGCATGCGCAAAAACATGCCGCCGTAGGGAAAGGCATTGATGGTGATGTCCACCAGGGCTTTGCCCTGCCATTCCAGATCGAGCAGCAGCTTGTTCCCCTGCTGGCTGAGGGTCCAGAGCTGGGTTTCTTCCATGATGGGCTGGCCATCTTCGTCCAGTATATGATACACCGTTTTCCAGCTTACTTGTTCCCCCTCACTTTCCCCTGTCTCCAGAGCCAGTCTTTTCCAATGGGTGGGGCCGTTGAAGTGGAAGAAGTCGCGCCCGATCATGGCTTTGATGTGCGGGGGTTTATCGCGGCGGTAAAACCATTTTTTGAGGGTGTCGGGGGGAGCACCGGTACCGTTTACGCGGGTAAATCCCCAGTAAAGTCCGGTTTGATGTTTGTGGTGCCCAGGGCTGTACTGGGTGAGGCTGCCCCGGCCGTCGGGGGCCATAATGGGGTGCAGGTAGGGGCGCATGCCGGTTTTGGCGTTTTGCACCACCAGGGGTTCCGCACTGCCTTTGCGGTACACCGCCAGGGCGCTGTCTTGCTGCACCAGCTGAAATACCGCTGCGGGCGGGCTCGCCTGCGGCCTGCCATTGCAGGCACCCAGCAGCAGGCTGATGCCTGCTACAATCATTGTAAAGTAGGTAGGGCTCATGGGTTTGGAATACTTGCTTGCATCGTCTTATTCAACATCAACCAATATAGGATTTTTTTCCACCCAAAACCCTCAAAACGCGCTTGCTGTCTTCCACAAAGGTTTTCGCAAAAAGAAAAAAATCTCCCGGAGGAGATTCTTTTCTTATCAACCCAAATTTAATTTTTTAAAAAAACCAGGGGACTCATCCCGTCCCGGGAGAATCAACCCTGGCCCTTGCTCTTGTAATTCCAGATTACCGTCCTGATATGCCTGATAAGATGCAAAGGCCGGGCCAAAACTACCTGGATGAGGAAGGAAAAACGCGAATGGTCGATTTCCGGGGATGAGTGGTATGCGGGTGGCGGCTGCGCCAGGCTTGCTGTGGGCTGGTTTCGTGCGCCGAGTGGGCTGCTGGCTGCCGCGTAGCGGGGTTAATGCGGACTTGTACTTGCTCCTGTCATGCCTGTGCATGTGCATGGCGTTCGTCCAGACGCTTGCGTATATAGAGGTACTTGCTGCGCGTGAGGGGATAAAATAAGATAAAAGTGATACCTGCGAGGTAAAAAGTCAGCAGAATGGGGCCGCCCACCTGCCCGAGGCCCTGCAGGGCCCGTGCGGGTACTTCATCCAGCTCTACCTGGCGCGGAAACTCAATCCAGTTGAGCAGCAAGCCTGCAATGAAGGACCCCAGGCCGGTGGTACATTTAAAGGCAAAAGACATGCAGGCAAAAAAGAGCCCCTCCTGCCGCTTACCTGTGCGCAGCTCAAATTCATCCACGACATCGGCCATCATGGAATTGGCCTGGCTGAGGGCTACCCACAAAAAGGTATAGGCCGGTATGAGGGTGCCTACAAAGAGGGGAATGAGGGCTGGAGACCCATTCTCCGGGAAAAAACCCACCAGCCTGAGGTTATAAGGCAGGGTAAAAAAGAGGGCAAACAGTATGCTGGCCCAGAGGGCACTCCATTTTTTGTCGATGAGCCTGCCCCAGCGGGGCGCAATGAACAGGGCCAGTATGCCGCCCACCGCCGAACCAATGGGCAGCAGGGCCATTTCAGTTGTACTGAGGCCGAAATAGTAGGTGATAAAATAAGTAGTAAACACTACGCCTATGCCCAGGCCTACATATATGACCATTACATAGAGCATGAGCATGCTAAAGGCGCGCATGCGCAGGGCCTGCCCCAGGCTACCCAGCAGCTTCCATGCGCTCATACCCAACTGGGCTTCGCTGGGTTGGGGCAAGGTAGGAATGACGTGGCGGGTGCCCCAGGCACTTATCAGAATGCTTACCACCATGAGGATACCGCACAACAAGGCAAAATCAGGATAAGCCCCTATGTTGAACAAGCCGTTGGTATGGGCTGGGGTGGGCCTGAAGTAGCCCAGAAAGCCGATGATCATAATCACCGGGGATACAAAGGCCGCAAACATGATGCGGTAACTGGTAACCACGGTGCGCTCCTGGTAGTCGGTGGTGAGCTCAGCCCCCAGGGAAATATGTGGCACCAGAAAAAAGGTGAGGGCCAGGCGTACCAGCACCGAAAAGGTGGTGAGCCACAGAAACAGGCCGCTTTGGTCCAGCCCGGCCGGAGGAGCAAAAAGCAGCCAGCTAAAGACCCCCAGCGGCAGGGCCGAAGCAAACATAAAGGGGTGTCTGCGGCCCCATTTTCTGGACTGCCATTTGTCGGAAATGAGGCCCACCAGCGGGTCCGACACCGCGTCGAAGAGCAGGGCAATCACCGAAGCGGTGCCTGCCAGAGCGGCATCCAGCCCCAGCACCTGGCTGAAATAAAAAAACAGGAACAGCTGAAACATGCCGTCCTTGATGCCCCGGGCCGAAAAGCCCAGGCCGTACAACATCTTGGTGGAAGTAGAGAGCTGTGCCATGAGCGTTCAGGGGATTGTTGCAGGGAAAAGTGGGCAGATGCCGCAGGGCCATTCTTAAGTTTCCTGCTCAGATTTGGGTGGCGCATAGCGCACCTGGTCGATGAGGGCTTTGGCAATGATTTCACACATAATTTCAGACGTGCCTCCACCAATCTGGCCCAGGCGGGCATCGCGAAACATGCGGGCCAGGGGGTAATCTTCCATAAAGCCATAACCGCCAAACATTTGCAGGCACTGGGTCATGACCCGGTCGGCCAGTTGGGTAGCCAGCAGCTTGGCCATGGAGGCTTCTTTTACGATGTACTCCCCGGCCTGATAGCGTTGGTAGAGGCTGTAAACAAAGGCGCGGTTCATTTCGATTTCGGCGGCCATTTGTGCCACGCGATGGCGCAGCACCTGAAACTTGTTGAGCGTTCGCCCAAAAGCCGAGCGCTCGCCCATGTACTGCAGGCTGAGCTCCAGGGCGTAGGCCGAGCTGGCTACTGCCCCCACCGCCAGGGAGAGGCGCTCCGACACAAAGTGCTGCATGATGTAGAAAAACCCCATGTTTTCCTCTCCCAGCAGGTTTTTTACAGGAACCTTTACCTGGTCAAAGGCGATTTCGCCCGTATCTGAGGCCCGCCATCCCAGCTTGTTGAGTTTGGTGGCCGAAAGCCCCGGGCTGTCCCGGTCAATGATAAGCAGGCTGATGCCCCGCCTTTTGGCCGAAGGGTCGGTTTTGACCGCGGCAATGATGAAATCGCTGGATACCCCATTGGTGATAAACGTTTTGGAGCCATTTA
>RFHT01000824.1 GCA_003696835.1 Bacteroidota bacterium | reverse complement strand
CTCGACCTGTTGTGGGGAGATGTAACACCCGACTTCCCCACAGACGAAGTGAGCTTTAGAAACATGATACAGGATTTGTCAAATGGACAATTTTATTAATCCTATGATGACCTGCGAAAAAGGGTAGGTAGCAAATATCCTATTTTAAAACCATTCAATTTTTCAGAAAATGAAAACAATAGTAGCTAAATTCCAGGCAGTGGGGGGACCTGCTCGCTCCAGTATGGGAGGAGATGGGTACTCTATGGGCCCAACAGACAGTGGCCAGTTTGTTATAGCATATTGTAGCAAGCATTCCAGCAGACGATATGCGGAATGGTCAAAAATTAAATGGGGCACACCTTTAAAAGAGGAAAATGGTCAACTTTTCATTAAATTTCAAGGTCAATGGAAGCTGTTAAAGAATTACACTTCCGTCACTAAAGACCAAATCAAGCAGTATCACAGGCAATTGTATGGTACTGCCAAAATACCAACCCAGTGGGTGTTTAATGATTTTGGGCACATGACTTGTTATTATTTCAAGGATATAAATAAAAACAGAAAGCTGGACAAATCCGCAGGCGAAAGGGTACATGGGGAATTCATTCACACAACGCCTACTGATGAAGCAAACACGAGACTGGGTTTGCCAGTTTTTTTGACAGAATCCCATGGTTGTGTACATGTAAAACCTGCTGATATCGATATCATGATTGAAAAAGGATATTTGCGAAAAGGTAATCTCTTTATTGTTCATAAATACAATGAAGCAGCTCCCACTGTTGCGGGTGGAGGAAATGCCAAACCCCCGTATGAAGTGCATTTTTATCCCGGATCAAGGCAGATAGTTGTTAAGGGAACAGCAATAAAATAAAGCATGAACACCACATGGGGCTACTAGAGGACAACATCATACGCATATTGGAGTCGCCGGAGGTGAGGCGCATCAATTTTCAGTGCGGGCCGGTGCGCATATATGGGCAGGGTTATCGCCGGGTGGCCGATGCCATCCGCAGCCGCCGCCTCGTATGTGTGCACAACACCCTGGCCCAGCAGGCCGGGGTGGCCCTGTACCAGCATGCCGTAGGCCCCAACCGCGTCAACCGTCTGCAAATCCCCGATCCGGCCTTCCCCAATATCCACCACAAGGCCATGCTGGTGCACGAAGCCACCCACGCCATAGAAGACTACCACCGCCGGGCGCTCAATGAACTGGACGCCGAGGCAGCAGCCTACCTGGCCCAGATGATGTACTACCGCGTGCAGGACCAACTGCCCCCTTTCAGCGGTGGCGCTACCTGGATGGACCTGGCCGGCATCGCCTACAACATTGCCAACCGCCTGGTGTCCACCCCTGCCTATGAGGTGAGCCCCCAGGAGCACACCCAGCTGCGCGGCGCCATTCACCGCCTGGTGGTCCACCGCCAACGCCTCTACCGCCATGCCGACCAAAACACCATTGACTACGACGGCTTGTAAAGCAGCAAAGTATGCCTTTATTTTGAAGCACGGAAAGAGGCCTGAGATGTGATGCCGCTTTCTGTATGCACAAGCTGCTGTAGCTGCCATGTCCACACACAAGCCACCTCCCGCCCATCTGCCCCGCCTGAGAAAGCCCACAGGGCTTTCCCTGCCGGCCCTGTTTACCTGTTTTTACCTCATGGCCATGTTTTTGCCCCGCCTGATACCCGTGGGCATGTTTCTCGACGGCATGACCTACGCCTCCATATCCCGCAACATGGCCATAGGAGTGGGCAGTTTCTGGCAACCCTACTTTTCGTCCACCTTCTGGCTGCCCTACCACCAGGGGGAGGTGTTTTACGAGCACCCGCCCCTGATGTTCGGCTTGCAGGCCTTGTTGTTCCGGCTGCTGGGCGACCACCACTATGTGGAAAAACTGTACTGCCTGCTGGTGCTGCTGGCCACCCTGGGGTTGATGCGGGCCTTTTGGCGCAGCAGCTTTCCCGCCCAGCCTGCCAACCAGCATGCCTGGCTGCCGCTGCTGCTGTGGTACAGCATGCCGGTGGTAATATGGGCCGCTCCCAACAACTTGCTGGACAGTAATGTGGCCGTATTCGGCCTGCTGGCAGTGTGGTTGATTTACGAAGGCATGCAGCGGGATAGGTGGGCCTTGCTGGCACTGGCGGGAATATGTGTATGGGCGGCTACTCTCATCAAAGGCCCCGTGGGCATGTTTCCCCTTGCAGGGCCGGTGCTCTACTTGCTGGCCTGGCGCCCGCCCTGGCGTTGGCGCTACCTGGGCTATGCAGTATGGCCCACACTGGTATTTGCAGGCTGCATGCTGCTGCTGTGGCAGCACCCGCCTGCGCGGGAGTTTTTGACGCACTACCTGCAACAGCAGGTATGGGGCTCGCTCAGCCAGGCACGGGAAGTAAACCCCAGCGCCTGGGGGCGCTGGTACCTGCTGCGCAGCCTGTTCATAGAGTTGCTGCCTGCCTTGCTACTGAGTGCTGCGGGCTGGTGGTGGCTGAAGCGGCGCCAGGGCGCCGCAAAGCTGAGCAACAGCCAACGAAAAATGGCCGTATTTTTTTTGCTCACGGCCCTTTCGGCTTCCCTGCCGCTCATGCTGAGTGTGAAGCAGAGCACCTTTTACCTCTTGCCTTCCCTGCCGTTTTATGCCCTGGCTCTGGCTTGTTTTACGCTGCCCGTGGCCGAAGCCCTGAGTCAGCTGAAGCTGCCACAAAGGTACCGCCTCTGGATCCGGCGCGGCCTGCTGGCCGCCATGCTGGCAGTGGGGCTGTATGCCCTCAGCCTCTGGGGGGTGGTGGGTCGACCCAAAGACAGAAAACTCGTGCTGGATATGCGCGAATTTGCCCCTCACGTTCCAGCAGCTAATTGCATCGCTACCTGCCCGGCCCTGATGGAAAACGGCGCCCTGCACGCCCACCTCATGCGCTTTTACCGCATCGAGCTGTGTGCCCAGCCATCACAAACGCCTTTTTACCTGTACGAAACCCGCTGCGGCGAACAGCAACTGAACTGGCTTGAACAAAGCGGATACTCCCCCCTGAACCCCCAAGCCCGGCAGTACTACCTGTACATGCGCAAGTAAATAATACCCCCATTTTGGTACGAACCCATGAAACGAAATGAGCGAAAACTTGACAGTATGGCTTCTTTATGATATTATTGTACCCTACCAAATACCCTGGATATGAAAACAATGACTCTTTGGCTGATGTTGCCCCTCTTGCTGCTTGGAATGGCAGGCTGTGGCGGGGGAGCCGAAAATCAGGAACAATCTGGCCCCGAAATGGCGGAAACCGAACAGGCCGGCATGGCAGAAGAACCCCAAACAAAAGCGGCAGCAGTGCCTGTGGCCATCTGCCTGTGGGAAAAAGTGGGCCTGCGTGCTGCGCCAGGCACAGGCAGCGATGCCAAATACCTCACCACCATCTATTTTGGCGAAAAGGTAGAATTGCTGGGCGAGTCGCAGGAGGTAGATGGTAAAACCTATCAGAAGGTGCGCCTCTCCGATGGCAAAGAAGGCTGGGTGTATGAGTACCTCTTTGCTATAGGGGCAGAATTGGGCGTAGCAGCCAATGAAACCGAAATTTACCGCCGTCCCGACCTCATGACGGCTACCGATAAAACCCTGGAAAGGGGCGAAATTGTGGCCATTCTGCCCTCCGATAAACCAGGCTGGGTGCAGGTGGTGGGCAAAGAACGCAAAAAGGAAGGCTGGGTACAGGCAGGTGCCAACCTTACCACCGAAGAGCTGGACGTGGCCGTGGTGGTGATGCTGGATAAAGCCCTGGCAGAAACAGATCCCGAAAAGCAGGCCGAAGCCCTCGAAAAATTGAGCGAAAACTCCAGCTTTCAAAATTCGGTGTTTATCGACCTCATACAGTCGGAGCTGGAAGCCCTCAAAGAACGCAACGAAATCGGCGAAGACCAGCTCTACATCACTGCCGACAAGGTAAACGTGCGAAACCTGCCCTCCGTGGACGACAGCGAGGTGCTTTTCCAAGTGGAAGCAGGCACCATCTGCAACATCATCGACCAAACAGACGAAAGAATTAAAATTAACGACATGGAGGACTACTGGTACAAAATCTCCTGCGACGGCAAAGAAGGCTGGGTATTTGGCCACCACACCTCCAAAAAAGGAGTGGGAAAGGATTTGTAGAGTCGCTTTTGCAAAGGGGGGAATGTATTTGCTTATTTTTCAATAAGCAAAACATCTGTTAATACACGGTATTCACGGGGGTATTTTGAAGGGTTCCCTTTTTTGTAAAACCTCAATTCTAGTTCTGCTTTTGGTTTATGGCTGAAAGTATCCAGATATTCCTGGATTTTGGGGTTGAGCAAGTTCAAGTTTCTTTTCAATTTCCACGAATTATCATAATCTTTTTTGTCAACAAGTACAACAAAAATCCGATTTTCAGCACCAAACCTCATTTCTCCCTGTTCTTCATATAAATTTTTTGCCAGGACTTTTGGGTTCTCCCTAACCTCCTTAACCAGGTGGTTTCTAAAATCCAAGATTGAATTTATTACTTGTTGGCTGCTTTCGGTTTGTATATCCTTTAATTTTTCTAACAATTCATAATAAATAGCTGTTTGGGGGGCATTTTTGTCATAATGGATATGGTGGTGCCTGGCTGCCTTTTTCAAACTTGTTAATTCGGAGGGTAGGCCATGAGACTTCCTTCTGCTATTAATAAAATTTGCTGGCAGATAGGTAACCTTTAAATCGAAAGGGTGTAGGACACTTTTGCTATGCTGCGTATTTGGCTGTTGTGACTAACTGAACGATCTTATTCCAATCGCCACTTTTTTCGACTGTTCTGAGGTT
>RFHT01000138.1 GCA_003696835.1 Bacteroidota bacterium | reverse complement strand
TTGCCTGCATTGCGGTACAGCACATTGTAGTAGGGATGTGGGCTAAAGTCAAAATCATTGGCCACATACATATCCAGCAAGCCATCATTGTCGTAGTCCAGCAAGTTGGTTCCCCAGCCCATGCCGGCATCCTCTACCCCTGCTAGCTGGGAGATATTGGCGAAGGTGCCATCGCCATTGTTTAGCAGCAGGATGTTGGGCCCCAGGTTGGCAATGTATATATCCATCCAGCCATCGTTGTTGATGTCGCCTATGTCCACGCCCATGCCAAAGCTTTGGGTATTGACCCCTGCCCGGGCCGCCACTTCCATAAACCTGCCGGTGCCGTCATTCTCATACAGCAGGTTGGGTTCCCGCCCGTCGTGCACCAGGTAGAGGTCGGGGTCGCCGTCTTTGTCATAATCGAAGATCACGGTTCCCATGGCCAGGCCTTTGTCGAGTGCACCCGACCAGTAGATGGCATTGACAAAAGAGGTATCTCCCTGGTTTAGGAGCAGCGCATTCTCACTTGCAAAATTTGAAACGTAAATATCCAGGAAGCCATCGGCGTTCACATCGGCCATGTTTACCGACTTGGGGTGTCCGTCCTGAAAAATTCCGGCCTGGCTGCTGATATCTTCAAAAGCTTCACCTCTGAGATTGAGAAACAGACGGTCGGGAGCGGCTTTATTGCCCACGTACAAATCCAGCCAGCCATCGTTGTTGATGTCGCCCCAAAGGGCCGTTCTGGAGTCCGTGTCCGGCTCCAGGGCCAGTCCCAGCAAGCCCGCCACTTCCACAAAGGTGCCATCGCCCTGATTTTGGTACAGCAGGTTTGTGCTTTGGGTATTGCTCACATATACATCCTCATAGCCATCGTTGTTGAAGTCTCCTACGGCAATGCCTTCGGCCCCGGGCAGGGGCAGAAATCCTGCCTTTTGGGAGACGTCGGTAAATCCGGGCTGAGCTTCTGCCAGAGAAAGCCCCAGCAGCCATACCAACATGAAAAAGGTGCGCTTCATCCTAAACATTTGCATTTGTGACAAAAGATAGGAATTATTTATCAGGAACTCAGACGGCTGCTGGCCGGGAAGTGTGGCTTGTACAGTTTTTGTCTAGCTTGCATGCCTTTCACTTACAGTCAATTAATGTTTCTTGATCATGGGATGATTTTAGCGAACTTCCGGCTGAAAACAGCCCGTGCTGTACTTCATTTAATTGACTACAAACGAAAAAAACATGCATTTCAACGCTTTACGCTATGCGACCATTGTTGCTTTTGGTGGCTTTGTATTTGGCCTGGATGCGGCCCTCATTTCAGGCACGGTCAATTTTGTAACGGCAGAGTTTGGGCTGAATGACCTCCAGATCGGGGCGGTGGTCAGCGCTCCGGGTTTTGGGGTGCTCATAGCCCTGTTGGCAGTGGGGTATCTGGCCGATGGCCTGGGCCGCAAGCGCACCCTGCAACTCATTGCTGCGCTGTATCTGGTTTCGGCCATTGCCTCGGCCCTGGCTCCCGGCTACTACAGCCTGGTTGCAGCACGCTTTTTAGGCGGGCTGGCCTTCACTTCCCTCAGTCTGGCCTCCATGTACATAGGGGAAATTGCCCCGCCGGACAAACGCGGCAAGCTGGTGGCCATGAACCAGATCAACATCGTGATCGGCTTGTCGGCTGCTTATTTTGTGAACTATCTCATCCTGCAGCTTTCACAGTCTGATGCCGGCTGGGTTCACAGCCTGGGCATAGACCGGCATACCTGGAGGTGGATGCTGGGCTCAGAAATATTACCGGCCATGCTCTGGTCGTTGTTGCTGTTGGGCATCCCGCCCAGCCCGCGCTGGCTCATGCTGAAAGGCCGTAAGGAAGCGGCCCGGCGGGTGCTGGCCAAACTCCTCCCACCGGAGCAAATTGAGGATCAACTCAGCGAAATTGAGCACAACATTGCAAAAGAGGAAAGCAATACTTCCTTTGTTACCCAGATCAGGCAGCTCTTTGATCCGGCCCTGAAAGTTGCCCTCATTGTGGGCCTGGTGTATGCCATTGTACAGCAAATTACGGGCATCAATGCCGTATTATTTTATGCACCTACAGTATTTGAGCAGGTGGGGCTGGGCAAGGACAGTGCCTTTATGCAAGCTGTATGGGTGGGCATAGGTGGGTTGGTGTTCACCATAGTAGCCCTGCTGCTGGTGGATAAAGTGGGCAGGCGCCCCCTCACCTTGTGGGGGCTGCTGTGGGTTATATTGAGCCTGGGCATTTGTGCCTATGGATTTCACCAGGCCAGCTACCGCCTCCAGGCTGAAGACTTGTACAGCCTGGAGCAGGCTGTATCTACTGACCTACAAGAGCTTGTGGGCAAAGAGTTTGATACGGATGTGGCTTTCAAAGCGGCCCTGCGAAAAGAGTTGGGTGAAACCCGGGCCAGGGCACTAGAAGGGCAGCTGTTCAGTCTGGCGGCCAAACTGCCCACCACCCTCATACTGCTTGGCATCATGAGCTTTGTGGCGGCCTTTCACTTTTCCATTGGCCCCATTATGTGGGTGATATTCTCCGAAATATTTCCCACCCGGGTGCGGGCAGTGGCCATCCCCACTTTTGCGCTGGTAACCAGCGTGGTGAGTTATTTGGTTCAGCAATTTTTTCCCTGGCAGCTCACCCATATGGGCGCGCGGGATATTTTTCTCTTTTATGCCATCACGGGGGCCATTGGCCTGGCGGTACTGTACAAGTACCTGCCCGAAACAAAAAACAAATCCATAGAAGAGATTGAAGCAGAACTGGCCAGGGCATAAAAAACCCCACAGACCGTCTGCCCTTGTAGTGGGGCCGATGTCTGTGGGGAACGATTTATCGCCAGTTATGCGGTCTTAGCGGTTGATGATGATTTTTTTGCCGGCTACCTTGCCGTCTTCTTCTACCCTGATGATGTAAAGGCCGGCATGCAGGCCGCTTATATCCAGCAGCTCGCTGCTCATGCGTTTGTCCAGCACCAGCTTCCCGGTGGCATCAAATAGCTGCACCCGCTTCTCCTGATTGCCGGGAGTTTGAATGGTGATAAAGGAGGTGGCAGGGTTGGGAAAAATCTCCAGGCCCTGCAACTCAGGCCGCTGGATGGAAGTTTCCTTTGGCACCACCTTGATAAAGATGTTCCAGAACACGTCCAGTCCCAGGTCGGGTGGATAGAACCCCCGCACCTGTATGATGTGGTTGGCTACCGGGCCACCGGAGGTAGAGTCGTGGAAGGCACCGAAGAAGGGCGCATCTTCCGGAATGATGTAGTTGAAGTCGATGTTGCCATCCACTGTCCCCAGTCCGCTGTGGCGGTTGACCACCATCTGGGGCGTGCCCATGTATTCCAGGCCCGACCAATCGGCGGCATACACATCGTGGGTCACCCACAAGGAATCCAGCACCAGGCCGGGCGGGTTGAGCCCGTAAAGGCCTTTAATGTTGATCGTATCGCCGCGGTGAAACTCCCTGGGAAAGTTATCACCCGGCTGAATGTTGGTGCTGTCGGCAAAGGAGGTAATGGCAATGGGGCCGGAGCAGCTGCTGCCCGTACAGGGT
>RFHT01000137.1 GCA_003696835.1 Bacteroidota bacterium | reverse complement strand
GCAGCCAGTTCGTCGGGGTCGTTACCTTTGTTGATTTCGGTTCTTTCCCGGTCCCATACGCCAAAATGCTGAAAGTTCTGGCCCTGGGCAAAGCCAATGGACTGGTTGAAGCTCACCTTGGTTTTACCAGCCTGGCCGCGCTTGGTGGTGATGATGACCACCCCGGCATTGGCCCGAGTACCATAGATGGCTGCCGCGGAAGGGCCTTTGAGGATTTCGATCTTCTCAATGTCATCGGGGTTGAGGTCGGCAATGCGGTTAGCGGCATCGTCCTGGGTAGCGGCATTCTGCCCGCCACTTGCCCCGTTCACCTGGGTACGCCCAGTACGAATCACGGAGTTGTCCACATACACCCCATCAATGATAAAGAGGGGCTGGGATGAGCCGGCTCCCAGGGTAGAAATCCCCCTGAGCTGCATATTAATACCCCCTCCGGGTGCTCCGCTGTTGGAGGACATGAGCACTCCGGGTACTTTGCCATAGAGGGCATAGTCCAGGGTTTGGGGGTCGGTTTTTCCGGTGAGGTCTTCGGCCGTAACACTGGTTACGGCATTGCCGGAGTTGGCCCGTTTTACCCCTGAGGCCAGGCCCGTGATCACAACCTCATCCAGGCGGGCAATGTCTTCTCTGAGGGAAAGGTTGATCTTAGAATTTTGGGGGCTTACTTCCACTTCTTCAGTGGCAAAGCCGATGTAGGAAAACACCAGGGTGGAAGATTCTCCCGGAATGTCGAGGCTGAATTTACCATTGCCATCGGTAATAACCCCACGGGTGGTTCCCTTTTCCAGTACGGTCACCCCTACAAGGGGGTCGCCGTTTTCGTCTGTTACCGTACCCGTCACGGTAAACTGTGCCTGTAGCAGATGGCCCCACAGCAGCATCGCCATCAACGACAAGCAGGTCTTGGTAAAGTTGATTTTCATAGTGGTTTGATTAAGTTGAATAATAATGTGTGATGGGATAGCCGGCCTATAGCCAGCCTACCATCCTGCTTCAAAGAACGCAGGACGACTCAAGACGAATGGGGACAATACGGGGTATGTTCACTATTTAATGTCTTTTCATCGTCCATCTACAAGCGTATTAGGCACTGAGGCCCAAACATATTGCAATTATAACCTAATAAACAGTTAATATAACAACAATATCGATTTTTTTATGAAAATGGTGGGGTACAGCCCACAAGTATGGGCATAAACCTGCACTTTTTGCTTGCCCCTCTGGCTAGTTTTTTCTACCAAAAATAGCCCTGAGGAGTAGTGCTTTAGTGGATTTGGATCACTTTTACCTGCTGTGTGCTTCTCCCCTCCCAGCCTGCACGCAGCAGGTAAGTACCAGCAGGCAAGGCGGAAAGGTCCAGGCTCCATGGAGCGCTAATTCCTTCCAGGGTGCGTACATATATTTGTTGGCCCAGTATGGATTGTATGCGCACAAATATCCGTTCAGGCCCGTTCTGCTGTTGCAGGTATAAGCGCTGTTTTTCGGCATCAAACACAAAGTCTGGGCCTGGTTCCGGGGCATAGATCTGCAACATAGAACCATAAGCAAAGGAGCCGTTATAGTCCACTTGCTTGAGTCGGTAATAAAACCGCCCTGCGCCCGGCAGCGGGTCTTCATATTCATAGAATGAAGGAAAAGGTGTTGTGCCCCTTCCTGCTACCCACCCTACTGACTCAAAAGCATGGCCATCCGGGCTGCGTTCTATTTCAAATCCCCGGTTTTGAGCTTCGCTGGCGGTGGCCCATTCCAAGCGCACTTTTTCTCCGCTCAGGCGGGCCCGGAAGTCCAGCCATTCAACGGGCAGTGGGGCATTTAGCAGGTTGTTTTGGGCAGCACAGCTCAGGGCACAATCTTGCTGGCACTTTGAGCAGGGGTTGGCCGAGCACTGGGTTGAACACCCACAGCTACCGTTGATGTCATTGATGTCATCTATGCCCCCGTAGTCTGAGACATTGGCACTTTTATACACGATGGCATTGCCCGAGGTGTTGGAAGCCGGTGTAATGCTGAAGGCATCGGTAGCGTTGAGCCCCGAATTTGGCTAAAGTTGATATAATATACCCAAAAAACGGGATCGGAGCCACTGCATGCACTGCTCCCGGCACACACCTGCAGGCCTTCACTGTTGCAGGGGTTGCACACCACTGCACCCGCCCCATGCGCCGTGGTGCAGTCTGAGGTGCCATAGCAGCCGTCTATTTTGTACAGCACCACATTACCCCCAGAGTTGTTGGTTTCCAGCTGTACTTCGTACTCAAAACAGGGATTTCCACATACGGAATTGGGGTCGGATGTGCTACAATTATTATCGGTATCCAACAAGAAACTAAAACCAAAGGCGCCATTTATTTTATTGGCAATCCGCAGGGCAAAAACCAGGCGTTCATCTCCGTTGTCGGCTATGCCATCGGGATCGATAATAGAATAATAGGCATAATCCGAGCCGCCATCGCCGTCATTTACAATATCGGTATTTCCGCAGCCTCCACCGGCCTGCAAGTCTGCATTGGGGTCGGAACCCGCCAGGCGGGTCCAGTCTTTGTCGGCTCCACCGGCACCAGTAAGCACTTCAAACTCAGTGTATTCATTTGAGCTAAGGGTAAAACCCGAACCATTGTAAATGGTAAAATACCCGTCGCTATTTTTGTCCAGCACGGTACTGCTTCCCTTCTCTATGCTGCCCGCTGTACCACAGGCGGCGCGTTGTGCCAGCAACTTAGATGAAAAAGCGCACATAGATACAAGGCAAAGGCAGAAAGCAACTAACAACTGAAAGCGGTATGGCATGTAATTTTCAGGCTTAAAAGCCCAAATTTATTCCTTACAAGCAGAATTTTGTACCTATAAACTGCCAGTATATAAGCTGTGACTTGTTAAAAATCGTGCTTATATTTTCCCGGAGCTTACCTGATCGTGTATGGGAATGGTAACGCTGATGCAGGTACCGGCAAAGGGTTGGCTTTCGAGTACAAAAATGCCCCCCATCTGGTTGACCCGCCCCTGCATGGAGCGCAGGCCAATGCCTTGTTTGTCCAGGCTTTGGGGTACAAAGCCCCTGCCATCGTCTTTGATTAGCAGGCTCAGGCCGGATGCTTCCCGTTTCAGGCTGAGCCAAATATTGTTTGCCCTGGCGTGTTTCAGGATGTTGTTAAACGCTTCCTGTATAATGCGAAACAGGTTCAGTTCCATCTCTTTGCTAAGGGCGAAATCCCCTTCAAACTGAAGGTGTACCTCCAGGGGCTGTACCTTGCGGGTTTTTTCTGCCAGTTCTTCTACGGAAGCCAGCAGCCCGAAATCTTCTATGGCTTTGGGCATGATGCGGTGTGACAGGGAGCGGCTTTCGTCTATGGCTTCTTCAACAAAGTACAACGCCTTGGCGTATTTAGGGGCCTCTTCCAGACTGGGAAAGTCGTAGCTGAGGTTTTTGAGGTTCATACTGGCAATGCTCAGGGTTTGGGTAAGGCTGTCGTGCAATTCGCCTGCGATGCGTTTGCGCTCCCGCTCAATGGCACTGTAAACGGCATTGAGGGTGCGTTCCTCTTGCTGAAGTTTTTCGCTCAAATCATGAATCACCAGCAGCAGCATGTCGTATTGATTGCCTAGCCCGGCAATAGGGGTGATACTCACCTGGTAAGCATGTAGTTTGCCCTTGCTGAGAGTTTTCAGCTCAAAACGGTGTACTTCCCCGGATTCCAGGGCCTTGTGCATCCTGCCAATGGATCGTTCGTAGCTTTCCCATTCATTGATGAGCACCGTCTGACTCAAAAATTCGTTCAGGGCCGCTCCCCTGAGCTGGTCCATGCTGATACCTGGCAGGGAAACGCGCAGCATCTCAAGAAACTTCTCATTGGCAGTTTCCACCACAAAAATGCCCGCTGGCTGGCGCTTCACCAGCAGCATCATTTCTGCTACGCTATTAAAAATAAGCGACAACTGGGCCTCCCGCTGCTGCAGGGCCTGCTGTGTTTTTTTACGTTCGGTAATGTCGTGATAAAAAACCGATACGCCCTCAGGAGAAGGATAGATGTGGTCTTCATACCATTTGTCCCAGGGCGGGTAGTACAGCTCTATGTGCATAAACTGCTGCTTGCGCCGGGCTTCGTGCAAGGCCTGGTAGAAGGGCTGGCCCACGCCTTCGGGAAACTCCTCCCACACATTTTTCCCTATGAGAGACGCCGGGTCCCGCCCCAGCAATTCCCCAGCTTTGGCATTCACATAGGTGTAGTTCCAGTCGTTGTCAAAGGCCACAAAAGCATCGGTGATGCGCTCCATCTGGGTGCGGTACTTTTCCTCCGAAGCTTTGAGCGCCAGGGTGGCGTGCATTTTTTCGGTTACATCTTTGGAAAAACAGCTCACCCCTATGAGTTTATCGCCTTCCATGATGGGATAAAAAGAGGTATCGGCAAAATACATCTGGCCATCGATTTCGGTGGCATCCGTAATCATGAATTTTTCGCCTTTCAGTGCCCTTTCATAGTGTCTGCGCCACTTTTCCACCAGTTCCCCCACAAAGGCCGGGTCTATCACCAGGTCACCTGCTTTGAGGGGGCGCCCCGTCACGCTTTCCATCATGCGGGCAAAGGGCTGGTTGAAGGAGCGCAGCCTCATCTGGTGGTCAATGGACCATACCAGGTCATCGGTGTTATTGATCAGGGCATTTTTCTCTCTCAGTTCCAGTGCCAGCTGCTCTTCAGCCGCTTTGCGTTCGCTAATGTCCCTCAAAAATACCAGCAGGGAAGGCAGCTTGCGGGTTTTCAGGCGGTTGAGGTGTACCTCCAGCCAGGAGACTTTACCCGAAGTATGTACGAGTTCCCACTCAAAAAGACTGAAATCCTGCGAATATGCCGCTGTTATTTTGCGTTGAAATGAGGCATCGGACATTCTGGAGTGGAAGCCTGCCTGCTGAATGGCCTGTAGCAGGCTTTGCCCCTTCAGGGGATGGCGCCCAAGCCCCAGTATGTCCGCAGCTTTTCTGTTACAATGGCGTATGCCTTCCCTTTCCAGCATCACTACGCCTTCATTTACATGCTCGTACAACAACTCGTACTCGGCCCGGCTCTGCAATCGGGCCTGATGAAAGTTGTAAATCAGCACAAAGGCCAGCAACAGCAAGGCCAGCGCCAGCAGGATTACATACAGCTGGTTGCGAATGGTTTTTTCGTTGAGCTGATTGGCCAGCAGGAGCTTCTCATTTTCGTCGGCCTGATTTTCGTGGTCAAACTTCATCTGGAGCCCCAGGATTTGTAAGGACTTTTGCTGGTTCATCAGGCTGTCTTTCAGCTGGCCGTAGCGCTGGTGGTACACGTAGGCCCGGCGAAAATCGCCCATGGAGCCATAGGCCTGGTAGAGGTTCTGGTAGGCCACACTTTTCTCTGTGAGGTCTTTGCGGTTTTGAAGCAGCTCCAGGCTTTTTTTGCTAAGCGCAATAGCCTGCTGCAGCCTGCCCAGGTGAATATATACCTTTGCAGCCAGGTTGGTACTTTGAATGAGGAAATGGTCGCCTATTTCTTCCTGCCAGGCAATGGCTTTCCGCAGCTCCTGTATGGCGGCTTCATACTCATGCAATGCAACCAGGGCCAAGGCCTTGCGGTGGGTAATCCTGCCCAGAGAAGTAAGATTCTGCTGCCCCTGCAGCAGCAGCAGGGCTGAGTCGTAATACACAATGGCCCTGGCATATTTCTTTTGGGTGTGTAAAATTACCCCTTCTTTTTCCAGCAGGCGCCAGGCTTCCTCCCGCTCTGCGCGAGACTTCCTGATGTGAAGCGCATGCCGATAGTATTTTACCGCAGAAGCCGTATCGCCCATCGTGGCATATAAATCGGCTGTATGCTCGGCCAGGGTAATGTCTTTACTTCCCAGCTGCTCATCCAGTTTCAGGGCTGTAAGGAAATGCTCCAGGGCCACTTCATAGTTTCCCACCCTCGAATGCGTCAGACCCAGCAGGTTATGGGCCGACACCCGCAGGCGGTCGTCGTCGGTTTGCTCGGCCAGTTGTTTTCCCTGCGAGATGTAGTGTATGGCTTCTTCAAAGTCGCCGCCCTGAATGGCAATGCCTCCCAGGCGGTATAAGGCACGGGCTTCCTGCCTGACCAGCCCGGCCTCTTGGGCCAGGCACAGGGCTTCCTGGGCGTAGGCTATGCCCAGCCCCATGTCGTACCTGCGGGCCATGGCCGAGCGCTTCATCAGTTCGGCAATTTGCAGGCTGTCGGCAAGCAGCGGGCCAGACCCGGTTTCTTGTTGGGCACAGACCAGATTGAAGGAAAATGCAGAACTCAGGTACAGGACGAGAAAAAGTCGTATGCGTATATGGGTGCGTCTCACATAAATAATCATTACCCAAAAAAGATGGTACACCTGTCTAACATTTCAAATATAAGATTATTTGGTGAGTTCTCCATTCGACCTGCAAACAAATTTAGGGGTAAAATTGTTGTCATTCCGCATTAGAAGGTGAGAAAAATCACTAAATTTGCCCTGCTTTTAAAAATATGGAACAAATACTCCGGTACCGGAAGGCCTTATTGTGGGGGCTGGTTGCTATTACCTTGTTTTTTGGCTGGAACTTATTCAAGCTCGAAATCAATTTCAGTTTCGAGAGCTTTTATGCCAGGAGTGATCCCGAGTTTCAATACTACGAATCTCACCGCCAGCTGTTTGACGAAACCCAAAACTACATGCTGTGCCTGGCCCTCAAAAGCCCAGGCCCGGACATTTTCGATGCCCGTTTCCTGAGGCAGGCCGACAGCCTCTTTGAGGAAATACGGGGCTTGCCGCGCATCGACTCCGCCCTGCTGGCTACCCAGTTTGGCGAAATCAGGCGTAGTGGCCTGGGCTACCGCATGAGGCCCTACCTGCAGTTTACCAGCCAGGAGGCTGTAGAACGCTCGCGCAGGCGTGTGCTGGCCGACAGCAACCTTAGCGGTAATTTTGTGAGTCCCGACCTTCGCTACCTGTACGGCTATTTTTTTATGGATGGGGAAATTTTTGACAAAAGCGAACGCGACCAACTCAATGAGCAAATAGAGGCTGTACTGGCCCATTCGGGCATGGAGTACGTGCTCACCGGCATTCCCTATATCCGCACTCAGTACATTCGCAAAATTGGCAGCGAGCTGCTGCTGTTTCTATCGCTTTCGGCCCTGCTCATCATCAGTGTACTTTTTTTCACCTACCGCAATTTCTGGGGAGTTGTCATTCCCATGCTGGCGGTGCTGGTGGCCCTGATATGGGTGCTGGGCCTCATGGGTGCCACAGGCGAGTCCATCAACCTGATCAGCAACCTGCTCATTCCCATCATATTTGTGGTGGGTACCTCGGATGTCATTCACCTCATTACCAAATACATTAGCGAAATGAGGGAAGGGACGCCCAAAGAAGTGGCCCTGAGCAAAACCCTCAGGGAAATTGGCTTTGCCATTTTCCTCACCAGCCTCACCACGGCCATTGGTTTTGCCTCTCTCATGGTTTCCCGTCTGCCACCTATACGGTCTTTCGGGCTGTATGCAGCCATAGGGGTGATGTTCACCTTTGTCATCGCCTTTATCATCATGCCGGCTGCCCTGTACCGCATACCGGCCAGTGGGTTTATGCACCAAAAAGCTCTGGGCAATCTGCGCTTTTGGCACGGCATGCTCATGGGTATTTACCGCCTGACCAGGACAAAATCCCGCCAAATTCTGCTTACTTCTGCGCTGGTGCTGGGGGCTTGTGTATTGCTCATTTTCCAAATCCCTACTGACACTTACCTCATCGAAGACCTGGGGAGTGAAGACCCCGTGCGCCAGGATATGGTGTTCTTTGAGCAGCAGAGTTATGGCATCAGGCCTTTTGAGATCGGTATTCACGCCAAAAACGGCCACCAAATCACAGAAAAAGCCGTGCTGGAGGAACTCAAAAAGCTGCAGGATTTTATCCGGTCGCGCCAGCACTTTGGGCCATTTCTTTCGGTGGTAACCCTTGTAGAGCAGGCCAATTACACCAAAAATTTCAACCTAAAAAAACACCAGCGCCTGCCCGATACGCAGGTGGAAATAGACGAACTGCTCACCCTGGCGGAGCTGCGCGGTGGCCAACAACTGCTGAACAATCTCATGAGTGCAGACCGCACACGGGCGCGCCTTAGCTCCCGTGTACCCGACATCGGCACCGATGCCTTTGAACACATCTATGCCGATATCGACAGCTTTTACCACCACCACCTGGATACTACGCTTTTTACCTACCGCTTTACAGGCCATGCTTTTCTCACAGAAAACAACCTCAGCTACCTGCGCAACAGCCTCATGCTGGGCCTGCTGATTGCTTTTATCGTGATTGGGGTGATCATGGGCCTGCTCTTTCGCTCCTGGCGCATGCTGTGTATCAGCATGTTGCCCAATGTGGTGCCCCTCATTCTTACCGGAGGGGTAATGGGGCTATTTGGCATCACCCTCACGGCCTCCACAGCCATTGTATTTGTGGTGGCTTTTGGCATAGCTGTGGATGATACCATCCACTTTCTCATGCGCTACCGGCTGGAAAAGCAAAAAGGACATCACATAGATGCCGCCATACGAAACACCATGCTGGGCACGGGTAAAGCCATGCTGCTTACCTCCCTGGTGTTGCTGGGCGGTTTTGGGGTACTTATTGCCTCCGATTTTGGCGGCACCTTCAATACCGGCCTGTTTACGGCCCTCACCATTGTGTTTGCCCTGCTGGCCGACCTTTTCCTGCTGCCCATTCTGCTGAGGTGGCTGGAGCCCTGAGCAGAGGCAGAGGCAGCTTGAAAATGCCTGCAAAGAAGGCGGGAAATACAAAGGGTCTCAGGCGACACTTCTCCCGGGCACCCTGCCCTACTCATCCCACCGCTTCATTGAGGAAGGCATTCAGTGGCTGTACCACCTTAAAAACACTTACTACATAATCGGCAAACTCCTCGCTGAGCATCACCTCTTCCCCACATTCGTGTACCACAAAAAAATCCTTGCGCCGGATCAAATCCAGGTCGGGATGGTCTTTGGGGTAGCCTTTGGGCGCCGTCTTGAGGCTATCGCCCTTCATTTCCCCATAGACGGCCTGAAATTCAGGCTCTGCCAGTATGGCGCGCAGCCTGGGAGCATGGCCTTCAATGTGGGTACGTATGGCCCTGAGCTCTTCGGGCTGGGGGTGGTATTTGCCCCCTGCCAGAAAACATTGACCCGGCTCCAGGTGCAGGTAATAGCCTGCATAGGGAGACTTGCGCCCGCCGGGCGCTATATGGGCACCAAAATTGGTCTTGTAGGGCGCTTTGTTTTTGGAAAAACGGATGTCCCGGTTGATGCGAAACATGCACTTTTTGGGCTCCAGCCCCGCCACTCCCCCATCGTATTCGGCTATGCCGTCTATGAGGTGGTCCACAAAGTCGAGAAAATTGTTGCGGGCCGCTTCGTAGCGGCTACGGTTGGCAGCAAACCATTCCTTGTGGTTGTTGGCTTTGAGCTCTGAGAGAAAAGTAAGGGTGGATGGGGCAATCATTTTTTTACAATTTAACGCCTTTGCTTACATGCTGGAATTTGAGTAGTAAGCTTGGTAACTTAGCGCAATATTTTCACAACGAAAAATCATTCTCTGTCGTTTGATATGAATATGAAAAAATACTGCATCCTTTTGGGCTTTTTGTTCCTGCTCATCAATGTCCAACTGCATGGGCAAGGCAATGAGCGCTACCATTTCAAAATAGCCAAACTCAAATACGAGGGGGGAGGCGACTGGTACTCCAACCCCACCTCTCTGCCCAACCTCATCGAGTTTGTCAATACCCAAACCACCGTGCGCATTGCCCCGATAGAAGACATCGTAGAGCCGGGAGGCTCCCAGATTTATCAGTATCCCTATGTGTATCTTACTGGCCACGGCAATGTGAAGTTTAGTGATGCCGAGGCCAAGAACCTCCGCAAGTACCTCATTTCCGGGGGCTTTCTGCACCTGGACGATAACTACGGTATGGACAAATACATACGCCGGGAAATGAAGAAGGTGTTCCCCGAGCTGGAGTTTGTGGAATTGCCTTATTCGCACGATATTTATCACCAGCATTTTGAGTTTGAAAACGGCCTGCCCAAAATACATGAGCATGACGGCAAACCTCCCCAGGGCCTGGCCCTCATTTATGAAAACCGGGTGGTATGCTTTTATTCGGTGGAATCGGACCTGGGCGATGGCTGGGAGGACCAAAGTGTGCACAATGATCCTGAAGAGCTGAGGCAGGCTGCCCTGCGCATGGGCACCAACATCATCCTGTGGGCCATCACTCACTAAATTGTTTGCTTCTATTGGTCATGGCGGCATTGTTCCAATAAATCCCCTGTATTCGCAATGAAAACGCCTTATTACTTCCTTTTTGCAGTTGCACTGGCCATGCTGTGGATGGCCTGCGGCCCGGCCACTTCAGAGGCCGAAGCCGAAATAACCAGGCTGGAAGGCCAGCTGGAAAGCATGAGCAGCGACAGCAGCATTTCGCCTTTTTCGGCAGAATTTCAAGAAACGGTGCAGGCCCTGGTAGCCGCTTATGAGGACTACATAGCGGCCAACCCTCAGCAGCCCCAAACGGCAGCCTATCTGCTCAATGCCGCCCGCTACCACGAGAGCTACCTCATGCATCCCCAAAAAGCCATTGCCCACTACGAGCGCTACCGCGAACTTTTCCCCGATGGAGCACGCGCAGGCGACGCCCTGTTCAACATCGCATGGATTTACCACAACTCCCTCAAAGACACCCAAATGGCCAAAACCTATTACGAAGCGTTTCTGGCCCAGTATCCCGGCCACAAACTAGAAAAAAGTGCCCGCTTTGAGCTGGAGCACCTGGGGATGTCAGACGAAGAACTGTTTGAATCCCTCTCAAAAGACTCGCTGCCCTGAAACGGCTCACTGCTCTGCCCGCTCTTTACAGCTGGCACGTCAACCCCAAAAGCCTGCATACCTTACGCCCGGCTGGCAGTATGCGGCAGCTAATTAGGCATAGATTTTGAAGAAATTATGCGATATTTATCTGATAATTAAGGGTTTCTGTTGGAATTAGTATTCATTCTCCCATGATAAAACTGAAATATTTTTATTATTTCCCGCTCATATTTGCCCTGCTGGCCTGCGAAAAGCCCGTTTTCGAGCCGCTGCCGCCACGTGCACGCACTTACCTGCATTTTCTCAATGCCCACGCCGGCTTCGAAGCCATAGACGTACGGGTAACCTCCTACCAGCAGGAACAGGCACTCAGCCAAAACCTCACTTTTCTGGACTCCTGGCCCAAAGGAGGATATGCTTCTCTGCTCACTGTACCCGATGAGGATACCCTGCGCAACATTCAGGGAGGAGTTAGCATCAATATCCTCAACTCGGCCACCCAGGCCACCATCATCCCCGCTACGCCGCTCAAAATGAGCAAAGACATACGCGCCACCCTCTGCCTGGTGGACAGTTTTGGTAAGCCCATACTGGTCAAAACCATAGACGTGGTGCCAGACCCCACCGATACCGTGGCACAGGTACGCTTCATGAACGTCAACAGCTACAACCTCTCTGTTAGCCTTACTGCTTCCGACAGCGAAGTTCAGATCCAAAACCTCAATTTCCTTAATTACTCCTCCTTTTACCGCATGCCCGAAGGGGTTTATACTTTTTACTTTGTGGATGATTTTAGTGGGCAGGTTATTGACTCCATCCCACAGCTAAACATCAGCAGACACCAGATTTATAATTTTTTCCTTGCCAGTAGCAATGGCAAAGCGGTGGGAGGAGTTGAAAAGCTTGAATGAAAACATGCACTACAAATCCCTCATTTCACCTTTTGTGCTCATTGTATGCCTGCTCCTCTACAGTGGGTTGCCAGCACAAACAAAGCCCCAGTCCAGGGGATGGCTTAGCTTTTTGGAGGTGGGCCCCTCTTTTTTTAGCCACCACTCCCTCAACAATGCCCTGCATACCCAGGGGTTCGGGCAGTTTAACCATACCTACTTTTCGCTGGGAGGAGGCTTCGACCACATTTCGAACCGCCTGGTGCTGGGAGGAAAAATTTATGGCTATGTGCTGGACACGGCCTTTGTAAACGGGAATCAGTCCTCGCTGATGTACAACCACCTCAACTTCCGCCTGGGCTACCTGCTCACCAAGCCCGGTCAGCCCACCCTCATTTACCCCAGTTTGGGGATAGGAGCCGGTCTGGGGCTTTTGCGGCTCCAGCCCCTGGGCGAACCCCTGCCCACCAAACACCAGGTAAAAGGCGGTCTGCTGGATGCGGCCATCAACCTGCAGCAGCTTTCCCTCATGTCCGAAGAAGACAACTATTCCCTCAACCTGGGCCTGAGTGTGGGCTACCTCTACACCTTTGGCAAGAGCTGGGAATTGCACAGCCTCATACCCGAGGAGCGGGTGGGCTTCAGCCCACAGGGCATTTACCTCCGAATAGTGTTGGGGGTAGGACAAATGAGTAAAAAATTGCCGGAAAAAAATTCAAACTAATGCCGCTGGCTGATGCATTGGCATTCACTGCATTATTGCCTGGGAATTGAGCTGTAACAAGCTCAGTTTTTCACCGCTTCGGCCTGTACCTGCTGCACTTTTTGGGCCACCTGCTCCATGAGCCACATGGGAGTAGAAGTAGCGCCGCAAATTCCCACACTTTCCGCCCTGCGAACCCACTCGGGCTGCAGCTCTTCCGGCCCGCTGATGAAATAGCTTTGGGGGTTGACGGCCTTGCAGGTGCCGTATAGCGCCTTGCCGTTGGAGCTTTTTTTGCCCGAAACGAAGATAATGACATCGTGGCGGGCGGAGAACTTCCGCAGTTCGGGTTCGCGGTTGCTCACCTGCCGGCAGATGGTATCATTGAACTTGAGGTCGTCGGTTTTTTTCTCCATTTGCTCCTTGACGCGGTAGAGCAGCTGGGTGCTTTTGGTCGTCTGGCTAAAAAGGGAAACCGGCCCGCTGAGGTCCAGTTTTTCCACATCCTCTTCCGAAGTGACCACAATGGCCTCGTGTTGGGTTTGGCCAATGAGGCCGTTTACCTCGGCATGCCCGTGCTTGCCCAAAATGACAATCTGCCGGTCCTCATCGTAGGCCGAGCGCACCCGGTTTTGCAGCTTGAGCACCACCGGGCAAGAAGCATCTATGAGCTGTATGTTGTTTTCCAGGGCAATGCGGTAGGTTTCCGGTGGCTCGCCGTGGGCGCGTATCAGCACCGTGGCATCCCGCAGCTGGCGGAAGGCCTCATAGTCAATAATTTTCAGCCCCATGCGCTCCAGGCGCTCTACTTCTTTGTCGTTGTGTACAATATCGCCCAGGCAATACAGCTCGCCATGCGCTTTGAGGTGGTCTTCTGCCATTTCTATGGCATACACTACGCCAAAGCAAAAACCGGAATTTTGGTCTATTTCTACCTGCATATTGGTGTTTTTTTTTGTGTTCAAATCCACACACGCGGCCCTGCGGGCTTTTATTTGTTTGTAGTTTCTACTGTACGATATATATAACCCCTCAGGCGCGCATTCGTTCATAAGCCAGCTTCAGCACCAGCTCTACCTGCTGCTCCAGCTCCATGTTGGTGGTGTCAATCACCACCGCATCTGGTGCCTGACGCAAAGGGCCGATTTCCCTGCCGGTATCAATTTCGTCGCGCTTTTTGAGGTTTTCTATAATCTTGGACAAGGGCTGATAAATGCCCCTGCTCTGCTCTTCAAGCTGCCTCCTCCTGGCCCGTACCTCCAGGCTGGCCGTCATAAATATTTTCAGCTCAGCATCGGGAAAAACCACCGTACCAATATCCCGCCCATCCATCACCACGCCCTTGTCTTCTCCCATGCGCTGCTGCTGCCGCACCAGCTCACGCCGCACAGCGGCATGCACGCTTACGAGGCTCACAGCCTCCGAAACAGCGGGCTGACGTATTTCCTCCTCCACAATGCGGCCATTCAGGCGTATCCTGGGGTAAGGCGCTCCCAGCGGCTGAGTAAAATCAATATAAATGTTTTCCAGCGCCTCCAGCATCTGCTCATTCTCCTGCTGAAAATCTATGCCATGCTCCAAAAAATACAGGGTAACAGCGCGGTACATCGCCCCCGAGTCTATGTACAAATAATTGAGTGCTGTGGCTACACGCTTTGCCGTTGAGCTTTTTCCACAACCAGCGTATCCGTCTATGGCGATGTTGATGTCTTTCACGCGGCAAATTTAGAGAAAATCCCCCATTTTTTTCAATCAAACTGTGACCTCTCCCTCCTTTTTATGTCAGAATACCGAATGCAGTTATGGCCATCTGCTCGTACGTATTGTCTTGATTCCTTCAACTTTAAATCACTAAAAAATGAAATGTCTTTGCATGGATACCCCTCTTATAGAAGAGGAGGACCTACCCGACTATCCCATTGAGTATTAGTAGCAGAAGGCCATTTCTGTATATTCGCTTAACCCTTTACCATAACCAGAGACGCACAGCACGTGTCAATCAAAAAGGCCATCTCTCCGGAGATGGCCCTTCCTGTTAAAAAAACATTTACTAAGCTTATTTTTTTACAAATTTCCCCAGGCTGTAATACTGGTTGTTTTTGATATCTGCCAGGGAAACGTAGTACACCCCCTCGGAGAATTTGCGCACGTCCACGGGGTTTTTTCCCACCTGGGCAGCTGTAGCGCCCTCGTACACCAGCCGGCCTGCCAGGTCGGTGATGCGCAGCACAAAGTTGTCTTCCATCTTGCCCTTCAACTCAATGTTGACCATATCGGTAGTGGGGCTGGGATAAATGCTGAAATCGAGGTTTTTGAGTTGGGGGAATTTGGAAAAATCCACTTCTACTACCTCCGAATACTCAAAAGCACCGTTGATATCCACCTGCTTGAGGCGGTAATACAGCAAGGAGCTGTTCACGCCCTTGTCGAGGTATGAATATTCCTGTACCTCATTGGTGGTACCACGGCCCTGCACACGGCCTACCGTTTCAAAAAGGGCCCCGTCCACACTGCGCTCCACGGAAAAGTGGCTGTTGTTCACCTCCAGGGCAGTGGCCCAGTCCAACTGCACGTCGGCGGCATTGATGGGCCTGGCGTCGAAGCCCAGCCATTCTACCGGAAAGGTGTTGGGGTTAATGAAATTTCGGAATTGATTGGGAGGGTTAATGGCAGCAGCAGTAACGGTAGTTTCCCAGTTCAAAAAACTGGGAGTATTCGGCATGTCGGCTGTATCTACCAGCTGAAACATGGGCGGCCCGTCAGCGGAAACATAGTCGAGGGTAAAGACCACTTGGGTATTCCCACTAGCATTAGGAATTGACTTGAAAAAAATGTTGCCGGTAAATTTCTGGAAAAAATAAGTGGCGGCCCCGGGTGTGGGGTCATCAGGTTGTGGGGGGCCGTCCATGGCATAGTCAAACTGAGAAGGCTCATTGAAGTTTGAAAAGGTGACGGGATTGTTGCCACTGCCATCGGCTTGCCAGCGCAGCGCTACAACTTGGGTATTCCAAACATTACGTGGTGGAGTGCTGTAGTCTCCAACGAATACATAGGTCACCGTAAGGGTTGAGCCATCGTCGGTAAGAGCAATATCCACCTGGGCAAATGATATAGGAATAGCAAAAAAGGCAAAGGCAACAAGTGCGATATATGTTTTCATAAGAAAAAGATTTTTAAAGTTAACTGCAGAATAAGTGAAAAGGGAGGTACGGGGAGCAAGTCCCCGTACCTGTATTCAGCTTATGGCAATTGTTGCAAAATGACAAATGAGGGACTAAAGCCCAGGTTGGCCGGGTGGAGGAACACATTGAGTGAAATAATGTTCACATCTGAGTTTCCACCAGCCAGAATCACCGTTCCGCTCATGTTGGTATCCTCCGTGCGGTATCCATTAACCACGTAGGTAGAAGAAAATCCCACATTAGCCGGATCCAGGAATACCGCCAGCGAAATGGGGTTCACATCAGACAGGCCGCCGGCCAGAATGATGCTGCCATCTCCGTTGGCATCGCCTGCCCACATGGTACGCACGGGCGTGAGCACTTCCTGCTGAGCATTGGTGCCAAAGGTAGGCGTACCCGTCGGGCTGATAAAGTCCACCGT
>RFHT01000823.1 GCA_003696835.1 Bacteroidota bacterium | reverse complement strand
TAGGCCACTCCCACGGGGCCCATGTCAAAATCGGCTACATACACGGTGCCGGGGATAGGGTGGGTGGTATAAGGCACGGCCTCGTCGGACTGCACCTGCCGGAACATGGCGTCAATGACATCTTTCTGGTACACACAGCGTTCCAGCTTGAGGTCTTCGGCCAGCTGCATGAGGGCAGCCTTGGCCGTAACGGCAGTGGGCGGGCTGCCGTTGCCGCTCCAGTAATCGAGCAGGGCCTGGTAGCCGGCGTTTTTTTTCACCGACAAAGGCCCGGATATGGACTCCACCTTTTTCATGGGCCACCAGGCCCAGCCTATCTGGTGCTGCTCAAAGAGGCGAATGGCATCTCTGAACCAGGTGTTGGAGTTTTCGCCGCATTCGCCAAAAAAAAGCGGCACATTGTAGCGCTCGCGTAGGTCGAGCACCCATTGGATGGAAGCCTGGTCGTTGGTGGACCAGTACTTATGGGGGCTATACACCAGGTTGTCGTCCCAGGGGGGCGTAAGGCCGGTAAAGTCGTTGGCAAACCAGTTGCCTTCGATGAAGAGGATGTGGCGCTGGTCCACCGCCCGTATGCTGTCGGTAAGGCGGTAGTAGAGGTCGCGCAGAGGGGTATTGCCCGTCATTTGCCAGTTGGGTTCGTTGATAAGGTCGTAGCCTGCCACCACGGGCTCCCCGGCATAGCGCCGGGCCAGCTTTACCCACAGGGCCACAGTTTTGTCGCGATTGGCCTGGCTTTCCCACAGGGAGGGCTTAGTGGGATCGTAATCGGAAATGCCCTGGTCCATGCCCTGACCACCAGGGGCAGCATGCAGGTCGAGTATGACGTACATCTGGTTTTGGCGACACCAGGAAATGAGGCTGTCGGTGAGTTCAAAGCCTTTGTCGCGCCAGGTGTGCTGGCCCGCAACGGGCTCCTCCTCCACGGGCAGGGTAAAGAGCTGATAGTGCATGGGCAGGCGCACGCAGTTGATGCCCCAGGCTTTGAGGGAGTCTATGTCAATTTTGCGCACGTGATTGGCCAGCCAGGCTTCATAAAAGGCATCGGTATCGGCCTGGCCAAGGAGGGCTTCGATTTTTTGGCGAATCTGGTACTGGGCATTGGCAAAGCCCGCGGTCTGGAGCATGTAGCCCTCCTGCAGCATCCAGCCACCCAGGCCCATGCCTTTGAGGTACACGGTATCGCCGGTTTCGTTGACGATGGCCTTGCCAGAGGCTCGCAGAAAGCTTTGGGCTGTACTACCGGCATGAAGGAGCATAAACAGGGAGAAAAAAATAGTAGCAACTTTGGAGGTCATGGATTTGGTTTTTCTAAGTAAGGAACGCTCAAAACATAACTTCTTCCTTTCGCTTGTTCTTTTGGGCTGAGCCTGCCTTGCAAACATCCTCATTTAACCTGTTAAAATGCGGTTTTTGTGCCTTGACTCATCCCAACATTCCGAGGCGCGAAAATGAACGTTTATTTTTTGCGCGTTCCTAAGGTGAAAAAATTAGGTTAGAAGTTTATCCAAAAAATGAGGGAACAGCCTGGTACGCAGTTGGGCCTTCTGCCGCGAAGCCGTCCCGCTCAAAATTAGCTTGTACAATTTGATTGTGCAATAATGATTGCAGATAGATGTGAATGGGGAAATGAGCAGGCAACTCATGGCTTTAGGATCAGAACCAAATCGCTGATATCGGCCGGCCGGGCCCGCTGCGGATGCTGGAAGGCAGCGGGTTTATCAAGCAGTTGCTCCCTTTCCAGCGCATCCATTACCTCCCAAATTACTTCGTGATAAAGGATAATGAGGGCCTGGGAAGCAGATGCGAAGTGAAAGCGGTCTTTTAGCTTATTCAGCTCAACTTCCGATGCGAGAAAGTGCGTGACAGCTGAGGCGATTTTGCGGGATATGGCATAAAGAGGCTGCTGGGGGTTTTCCTCAATAAGCACGATCTTCAAATTTCCTTGTTCGTCAAACAGCTGGTATTTGCCTAAGGTGCGAATAATTTCTTGATCTTGTATCTTTCCCAGACTCGATAACTCTGCCAACATTTTTTCCTGTAAATCCCAGCGCGATAAAAGCGTTTGCATCATGGGCAGCAGTTCTTCCGTCCAATTGATCAACAGGCTATACCCATTTGCAGAGATTGAATTTGTGCCAGAGGAAAAATTTCTTTTGGGATATAGGGTCCAGTAGGCACCGCCCCAATGGGGGTTTTCCAACGTCAGCTCCCTCTTTTCAATATATCCCCCTTTTTCCAGCTCAGCCCATACCAGCCCATCGATGACATAAGCAAAGAGAATGGTGTAGCTGCTGGCGGCCTGGCCCAAACCCTTCAGCTGTGCCAAAAGCTGCTGTACATCCGGCCTGATTTTTTCCACTAAAGCAGCAGCCAAGGCCGCCGAATACCTTCTCAAAGTTGTCGTACGCATGCTGTCGAGCAGCGGAATGGTGGTTTCAAGGGTTTGGTCGTTGTTTTTCCTGATAAGCTTCCAATCCTGCAGCAGCAGGAGCTGGCTGTGGGTAAGTTGCGGCAAGAGAGCATCCAATTGCTCCAATCTACGGGGATGACGCAAAGCAAGCAATATTTCCCAGTTGTTATCCAGCTCTATCACCGCCTGGGGAGCGATTCCCACACAGAAACACACCCTTTCATTTTGCTCAAAATGCGGGTGCTGAGCAGTTAGGGTTGATGGAGTTGCCCACAGGAAGACCAGCAGCATCAGGCATGGCATTTTTGGCAGGGATACATGCATGACATTCTCATGTATTTGCAAGTATATCAATGTCCTTAAACGCATGAACATTCAATATTTTACAATGGAATTTGCCCTTATTTCAATGGGCTATCTCCTTTTGGGGCTTTCAGTACCTTAAAGGCATCTTCGACCTGCCCCTTTACATTTCCCAACCCGCCCGCACGGGTTCCTTTACCAGGAGTTCGGCCTCGGGCAGGCCCCTTGCCTGCATGCCGGCAGCATCCCAGTAGATTTTGGTGCCGCCCAGGCGCAGGGCCATTACGCCCAGCAGGGTAATTTCGGTGAGGCGGGCAGCATACTCAAAGTTGGAGCTGGCGGGTGGCCCTCCCTTAATGGCGTCCACCCAGTCGCGGTGGTGGCCGTTGGTGGGGGGCAATACAGCCTCCGGCAGCGGCATGTCCGCTGCCAGGCTCTGGGGAAAGACTTTGGGCGGGCGGCTACCACCGCCCAGCAGTATGCCTTTTTCGCCCACAAACATGCTGCCCCGGCCCGACATGTCCACCCCATCAGGCACCAGGGCCGGCCTGGGCGGGCGAAGCCCGCCCGAATACCAGTTCAGCCGGCAGGCGGGTAGCCTGCCCCTGAGCGGAAACTCGTAATAGGCAATTTCGCCATAGGGCGCAATGTCGGCATCGCTGTAACCGGCCGGGTATGCCTCTACACTCACAGGTGGGGGCAGTTTCAGTCCCCACACGGCTGCGTCCATGTCGTGGCAACCAAAGTCGCCCAGGGCACCGCAGCCATAGGCCCAGAAGTCGCGCCAGGTAACGGGAGCCAGCTGCTCGTGGAAGGGCCGCATGGGCCGCGGCCCCAGCCACAGGTCCCAGTTGAGCCCCTGCGGCAGGGGGCTGCTGCCCGAGGGCAGGCCCTGCAGGCCCGGCAGCCAGCGGCTGGCCGGCACCCAGGCATGCACCTCCCGCACCGGGCCAATGAGGTCCGTTTGCAAAGCCGCCACCAACTGGCGCACCCCAATGGTGCTGTGAAGCTGGTTGCCCATTTGGGTGGCCAGGCCCGTTTCGCGTGCTACCCGCTGCACCTCCCGGGCCTCCCACACGTTGTGAGTCAGGGGTTTTTCACAATAAACATGCTTGCCCGCACGCAGCGCCCACAGGCTGATATATGCGTGGGTGTGGTCGGGCGTGGCACACAGTATGGCATCAATGCCGGGCTCTTCTTCCAGCAATACCCGGAAATCTTCCTGCTCTTTTACCCGGTAGTTGGGCGTCTTTTCGCGGTAATGGGCTTCCAGCAGCTGCTTCACCGGGCCGCGTCCCGCCTCGCTTTGGTAGTAAAAGCCCCGGAGGTCCCAGTAGGCCGCCGGGTCGGCAATGGCCATCACCTGCACATCGGGCAGCTTGAGCAATTCATTGATATTTCTTCTTCCCCTGCCACCAACGCCCACCACGGCCACGTTTACTTTGTCGCTGGGGGGCACGTGGCCCCGGCCACCCAGTACATGCCGGGGTAGTATGCTCAGTCCTGAGGTGGCAACAGCCGCCTGGCGGAGAAACTTTCTTCTTGTATAGCTCATCTTTGTTGGGGTTATGGGGCGAAAAAATCGACATCCTTCCAGCAAGGCTTAACGCAATGCCGAACCCAATATAGGGGATGTTTGCCAATTCCTGATTAATTTGCAGCCTTTACGCAAACAATTTCCCTGTGGCCCGGGTTTTTCAGGCGAAAACTCAGGCGGAAACATAACTATATCTATATGCCAGCACCCAAACAGATTGCGATACTGGGTTCTACGGGCTCCATCGGCACCCAGGCCCTGGAGGTTGTGGAGCAATTTCCGCAAAAATTCCGGGCCAGCCTGCTCACGGCCCACACCCGTGCCGATTTGCTCATTGCCCAGGCCCTGAAATTCCGGCCGGAGGCGGTAGTGATTGCCAGTGAAGAGAAATATCTACAGGTAAAAAACGCCCTGGCTGGCAGCGGAGTGGCCGTACATGCGGGCAGGCAGGCCCTGGAGGAGCTGGTGGAAATGCCTGGGATTGACACGGTGCTGACGGCCCTGGTGGGCTTTGCCGGCCTGCGGCCCACCCTGCGGGCCATAGCCGCAGGCAAGGCCATTGCCCTGGCCAATAAGGAAACCCTGGTGGTGGCCGGAGCGCTGGTAACTGCCCTGGCCCGCCAGCAGGGCGTGCCCATACTGCCGGTGGACAGTGAGCACTCTGCGCTGTTTCAATGCCTGGTGGGCGAAGCGCACAACCCCATTGAGAAAATTTACCTCACTGCCTCGGGCGGGCCCTTCAGGGGCTATTCCTATGAGCAGCTCAGGCAGGTAACCCCCGCACAGGCCCTGAAGCACCCCAACTGGGAAATGGGTGCCAAAATCACCATCGACTCGGCCAGCATGATGAATAAAGGCCTGGAGGTCATAGAAGCCAAATGGCTGTTTGACCTGCGCCCGGAGCAGATAGAAGTCATCGTGCACCCGCAGTCCATCATTCACTCCGTGGTGCAGTTTACCGATGGCAGCATGAAGGCCCAGATGGGCCTGCCCGATATGAAGCTGCCCATACAGTATGCCCTGGCCTACCCCCACCGCCTGGCCAATACCTTTGCGCGTTTTTCCTTTCTCGAATACCCTTCTCTTACCTTCGAAACCGTTGATACCACGGTATTCAAAAACCTGAAGCTGGCCTATCACGCCATGCAGGCCGGTGGCAACATGCCCTGTATCCTCAATGCTGCCAATGAGGTGAGCAACCGCCTCTTCAGGCAGGGCAAAATTAGCTTTGTGGCCATGGCCGAGCTCAACGAGGCCGCCATGCAGGCCCTGGACCACCACCCGGCACCCGCCCTGGAAGACCTCATACAGGCCGATGCCGCCAGCAGGGCTTTTGTGCTCAAAGCAGCAAAGGTAAAGGTATAGGGTGCGGCTGTTGCCAGCGCATGGCAATCGCATAAAAATCGAATATATCGCCCCGCTGGGGCTTGCAGAATGCTTATGTGCCGAAGGCTACAAAGGTGAAGCTCCTCCGGAGCTGAT
>RFHT01000136.1 GCA_003696835.1 Bacteroidota bacterium | reverse complement strand
TGTAGGGTGTCGCCCCGCTGGGGCTTGAAAAATGATTATGTGCCGAAGGCTACAAAGGTGAAGCTCCTACGGAGCTGATACCCCGGCAGGTGGGCTTGCTACTGGGACATGGCTTCTTTGCCCAAGTTAAGCTATTTTTCGCTCTTAATTTTTTATGCGATTGCCATAGGCAGCTCTGCCTCAAATTTCAAAAATTGCAAAGTTAATGGTATCTTTGGTATGTAATTCTGCATTGTATTAATTTATCGTTCATGAATCATCCTACTACCCAGGAAAAAGAGGTGATGCCCCCTCCTCAAACTTCCCAAAAGAAACGGAACTATAAGCCCGTACGATGGGTTTTCCTGGGCCTGGTGGCGCTCCTGGGCCTGGTCGTTGTGGGCTTTATCATTTATGCTGCCACCGACATTCCTCCCATTGATAATATTGAAAATCCGCGCTCGGATTTGTCCACCCAGGTACTCTCTGCCGATGGCATGGTGCTGCAAAATTTTTATTCTGAAAAAAACCGGGTAGCCATTCAGCTGAATGAAATGTCGCCCTACCTCATTGACGGCCTCATTGCCACAGAGGACATCCGCTTCTACCGGCATTCTGGCGTGGACTACAACTCCCTGCCCGCCATTGTGGTGCGAAACTTCATACGGGGCAAACGAAGCGGGGGCAGCACCATCACCATGCAGCTCACGCGCAACCTCTTCGACGCCATTGGCCGCGAGCGCACCCTCATACGCAAGCTCAAGGAAATTATCGTGGCCGCCATACTGGAACGCAACTTCACCAAGGAGGAAATTCTGGCTGCTTACCTCAATACTGTCAGCATTTATGGCCAAACCTATGGCGTAGAAATGGCTGCCCAACGGCTGTTTGACAAACCCGCCAAAGCCCTTACCCTGGAAGAAGCCGCCACCATGGTAGCCATGCTCAAAGGGCAGGGACTGTACAACCCCTACCGCTACCCCGACACGGTGGTGCACCGCCGCAACCTGGTAATCAACCTCATGGCGCAGCACGGCCTGCTCAATACCCAGCAAATAAAGCTCGACAGCATTAAGCAGATCGGGCTCAAAGTGGTTAGGCAGGAACAGGACCACATACGCGGGCTGGCGCCCTACTTCCGCGAACACGTACGCGCCTTTGCCGACCAGTGGTGCGACGAACGGGGGTACAACCTCTACCGCGACGGCCTCAAAATTTACACCACCATTGATTCGCGCATGCAAATACATGCCGAGGCAGCTGTAGCCGAGCACCTCAAAGAACTACAGAAAATCTTCGATCAGCACATCAAAGGACAGGAACCCTACCGCAAGGATACCACCATTATCTCCGACCTTATGCGGCAGTCCTACCGATACATTGCCGCCAAAAAAGCCGGTAAAAACCATGCCCAGATATGGGAAGAGTTTAACCAGCCACGCCAAATGACCGTTTTTAGCTGGGAAGGCGAAATCGATACCACCTTCACGCCCCTGGACTCCATCAAGTATTACGCCCGTTTCCTGGAGCCCGGCATGGTGTCTATCGACCCCTCCAACGGGCAGGTCAAAGCCTGGGTGGGAGGCATTAACTACAAATTTTTTAAATACGACCACGTGGCTAAAGGCAAACGGCAGGTGGGCTCAACCTTCAAGCCTTTTGTCTATGGGGCCGCCTTTGAACTGGGCCATAAAACACCCTGCGATGTAGAACTCAACCAACCCGTGTACTTCGAAGACGTGGACGGAGAGGGCACCCGCTGGGCGCCCAAAAACTCTACTGGCAAAATCGGGGGCCTCATGACCCTCAGGCGAGGACTGGCCACCTCCACCAACATCATCACAGCCCGCCTCATGAAGGGCCTGCAGCCCTTCGAAGTGGTGAAGTTTGCACAGCGGGCAGGCATCAGGTCTGAGCTGGAGCCGGTATATGCCCTCTGCCTGGGCACCTCCGACCTCAATGTGCTCGAGCTCACCAGTGCCTACTGCACCTTCGTCAACAAGGGGCAGTACATAGAGCCCGTTTTCATCAGCAGAATAGAGGACAAAAACGGCAATGTACTGGCTGAATTTCACCCGGCTTCCTACCAGGCCATGGACGAAAAAGTGGCTTACCTCATGGTAGAAATGCTCAAAGGGGTGGTGGATGAACCCGGTGGCACAGGCGGCAGGCTGCGCAGCCGCTACCACTTCAGCAATGAAATTGGCGGAAAAACCGGCACCACCCAAAACCACTCCGACGGCTGGTTTATTGGTGTAAGCCCTCACCTGGTATCCGGCGTCTGGGTGGGCTGCTCCGACAGGCGCATGCACTTTCGCACCATCGACTACGGACAAGGCGCCAGCATGGCCCTGCCCATCTGGGCCCTTTATATGCAACGCCTCTACAAGGATCCCGATATTGGCATTCCCGAAGAAGCTACCTTTCCCAAACCTCCCAACTTCAACGTCAACCTGGACTGCGACGCCACAGGCCTGCCCCTCGACTCCCTGCCCAGGGGCCGGCTGGCCAAAGAGCCCCAAAGCTCTGATGATTTTGACAGTTTTGAGTAAGGATTTTAGCTGAATATGGCCACAAACCATGCCCTACGTGAAAAAATACGCCAGCTACCCGACCAGCCCGGCGTTTATCGCTTTCTCAATGCCAGGGGAAAGATCATTTACATTGGCAAGGCCAAATCCCTGCGCAAACGCGTAAGCAGCTATTTCACCTCCGGGCGCAAGCACAGCCACCGCATAGAGCATTTGCTTGCCCACATACACGACCTGAACTACACCATCACCAACAGCGAGGTAGAAGCCCTGCTGCTGGAAAACAACCTCATCAAAACCCATCAGCCCAAGTACAACATCCTGCTCAAGGACGGCAAAACCTATCCCTATATCTGCATCAAGGCCGAACGCTTTCCCAGGGTATTCAGCACCCGCACCAAAGTCCCCGATGGCTCGCTCTACTTTGGGCCCTACCCCAGCGTGGGTACCATGAACGCCCTGCTGGACATCATACGGGGACTCATCAAAGTGCGCAATTGCAACTACCACTTGTCCAGGGCCAACATACAGGCAGGCAAATTCAAAATTTGCCTGGAGTACCAGATCGGCAATTGCGCCGCCCCCTGCGTGGGTAAACAAACCGAAGCTGACTACATGCAGGGCATTGAGCGCATCAAACACATACTCAGAGGAAACCTGGCCCCCGTGCTGCGCGAGCTGGAAACCCTCATGCAGCAGGCAGCCCAAAACTATGAATTTGAACAGGCAGAAACCTATCGAAAAAAACTCGAACAGATCAAAGCCTACCGCAACCGCAGCCGGGTGGTCTCCGAAAAAATCCGCGACCTCGAAGTGCTCACCATCGCCAGTGAACAGCACCTCTCGGTGGTCAATCACTTCAAGGTGCAAAATGGCGCCATCGTACAAACCCATGCCTGGGAAATTAAACGTACAAACGAAGAGCAGGAGGAAGAAATACTGCTTGCCTGCCTCGAACAACTGCTGGTAGAAGACAACCGCCTGGCACCAGCCCTCATCGGCAATGTGCCCCTTTCCTCCAGCCTATTGCCTGAAGGCATCGAATTTAGCCTCCCTCGAAAGGGAGACAAAAAGCACCTCATTGAGCTTTCGCTCAAAAACTGTAAGCTGCTGCTGGAAGAGAAGCTCTATAAACAAAACTTCCAAAAACGCCAGAGCCAGCACGAACGCATGATGATCGAGCTGCAAAAAGCCCTCAACCTCCCCCAATTGCCCGATCATATTGAGTGCTTTGACAACTCCAACTTCCAGGGAAGTGCGCCCGTGGCCTCTGTGGTGGTATTCAGGCAAGGCAAACCCGCCAAGAAGGATTACCGCCACTTCAACATCAAAAGCGTAGAGGGCCCCAACGACTTTGCCTCCATGAAGGAAATTGTAGGCCGCAGGTATAGCCGCCTGCTCAAAGAAAAACAGCCCCTGCCCAAACTCGTCATTATAGATGGTGGCAAAGGCCAGCTCAGCAGCGCTGCCGACGCATTGAGAGAACTGGGCCTGCTCGGCCAAATCCCCCTCATCGGCATTGCCAAAAGGCTGGAAGAAATCTATGCCGTGGGAGATCCCATTCCCCTGCATATCGACAAAAAAAGCCCTGCCCTCCATCTCATTCAGCAGCTGCGCAACGAAGCCCACCGCTTTGCCATTACCTTCCATCGCAACAAACGCAGCAAGGCCCCCGGCCAGCAGTCCAACCTCAGCCGCATCAAAGGCATAGGCCCCGCTACTGCCCACAAAATCCTGAGCGAGTTTCGCTCCATCAAAAAACTCAAAGCTGCCAGCCCCGAAGCCCTGGAATCCCTGCTCGGAAAAAGCAAGGCCCGCATCATCCGGCAGGCCATTGAAAAGGGGGAAATTTAAGACTCCGCCCAGGCTTTCAGCCGGGCTGCACTGAGTTTACAGGTAATCCATTCGGGGTCCAGCTCTGCATCTATTTTTTTGTAAAACTCGATGGCAGGCTCGTTCCAGTCCAGCACGTGCCAGCGCATCTGTTGTGCCCCCTGCTCCGCCGCATAACGCACCAGCCGGTCAAACAACTTCATGCCCACCCCCTTTCGGCGGTAGGCTTCCGTAACGATGAGGTCATCGAGGTAGAGCTTTTTGCCCTTCCAGGTAGAATAGCCAAAGTAGAAAAAGGCGATACCCACTATGCGCCCCTCCTCATTTTCAGCTACAAAACACTCAAAAAGCGGATGCTCCCCAAAGCCGTCCTGTACGTACTGCTCAGGGCTGGTATGCACCTCATGCGGTGCCTGTTCATACACGCTCAACTCATACACCAGTTGATGCACCTGGGGCATATCGGCAGCTACTCCTTTGCGAATGTGGATTTGTGACATATCTCAGTGAAATAATTCCAATATTGTTGCATTATTGTGCCCAAATTACTCAAAAAAAGCTTCAATTATGCACGAACAGGACCTTTCCCGCATGAGACAGGAATACGACAAATACAGCCTGGAGGAGTCCGAGGTGGATCCCGACCCCTTTCGCCAGTTCAGCAAGTGGTTTGAGCAGGCCCGCCAACGGGAGGTGGTAGAAGCTAATGCCATGAGCCTGGCTACCGTAAAGGACGGGCAGCCCAGTGTGCGCATTGTGTTGCTCAAGGGCTTCGATCACCGGGGGTTTGTGTTTTATACCAATTACAACAGCTACAAAGGCCAGGCCCTGGCCCAAAACCCCAAAGCCGCCCTGAATTTTTACTGGCCGCTGTGGCAAAGGCAGGTGAGAATTGAAGGAGAAGCGCACAAAATTTCAGAAGAGGAATCCAACGCCTACTTTCAAACCCGCGACAAAGGCAGCAGACTGGGCGCCTGGGCCTCGCCCCAAAGCCAGCCCATAGCCGGTAGGGAAGAGCTCGAAAAACGACTGAAAAAAATCCAACAACAATTTGGCGATCAGGATATCGTTCCCTGTCCGCCTCACTGGGGAGGCTACCGCCTGGCTCCTCACAGCATAGAGTTTTGGCAGGGCCGCAAAAACCGGCTGCACGACCGCATTCAATTTCGCCTGCAGCAGGGCAAGTGGATCATGCAACGCCTCGCTCCCTGAGAGAACGTGAGTTCGGGATAGCCTGAGGCATTTTTCTAATAAGCATCGTATTTCCGTGTTTACAGAAGTCAGAAGCCTCTTACTAACTTTTCTAAAACAGGA
>RFHT01000822.1 GCA_003696835.1 Bacteroidota bacterium | reverse complement strand
CTGGGCGGTAAAGGCACTGAGCCAGCTCCTGATCAGGTCAAAGCGCTCTTCAGGTGCATGTGCGAGTTGTGCGATGCTTTGGTCAAACTTGCTCTTAATCTTTTGCTTTTTCAAAAAAGCCTGAAAGGATTGGTACAGCTCTGCAGCTTCCAGGCTGATGATGAAGTGCTGGCCCCGGCTGAGCTCAAAAAAGAGGTATTCGCCTGCTTCGAGGGCCAAGCCCTCCTCAAAAAGGTGGCTGCGGGCCGTAAACATGCGGATGTGTTCCTGCAAATCAGTAACGAGGTCGCCAAACTCGCGGGTATCAGGAAAGAGCTCCAAAATGATGCCGACCCCTTTGAGACGGCTGCTCATGAGCTGTTTTTCGTCGGCCCCCATGAGGCTATGCCAGTAAAGGGAGGCACAGGCCCGGGCCCGGGGAGCATACCTTAGCAGGTCGATCCGGGCATGCAGTTGTATGAGCTCGTGCAGGATGCGTGCGGCATCGGCATCGTGTATCCCTTTGGTATAGCCTTCCTGGTAGCGGGTGACCATAAATTTTCTGAGGCTTTGCTGCAGGCCGGGAAGTGTGGTATCCTGGGGAAACTGCCCGGTCTGAAACATCTGCCAGGCGAGATACTCAGCCCGATATACCTGCTGGTTTTCCGAGAGGAGGCTTTGCTCCCATACTGCCCGGGTTTTCTCCAGTTCGGGCTGGTCGATTTGTTCAAAGAAATTGGTGCCGCTAAGGTGTACATACATCTGGCCTTCGCGCGGAAGCAGGGTAAGGTCCAGGGGCTGAATATTGACACTGAAATGATGCCTGCCAAACTGTATGAGGTTGTTGCCGGCTACGAAGAGCTCATTTTTGTCTTTAAGCTGCCGAATGGCGTCTTCTTTTACGCTTTTAAGGCGCGCCTGAATATCGCCGGCCTTTACGCTGTCTTCAAGGGCTTGCAGTTGGGCAATGATATCGCGCACTTTCTCAACCATGAGGTCAGAGGCAAAGTAGGCATGGATCTGCTTCACTTCTTCGTAAGCAGCCAGGCGGTTTTGTATGCCCTTCAGTATGCGTTCGGCGGCCTTCAGGAGGTTGTTGGCGCGTTTGTTTCGGGCTTCGGTAAGGCTGAGTTTTCTGGATTCAAAAGCCTGGTAGATTTCCTCCCGTTTTTGGGCCAGCTGATCGGCAAATTCATCAAACTCAGTAAACTTTCCTTCCAGCTCTTCGAGCTGCACCATGAGCTTGGTGAGGTATTCGTCACATTTGGGGGGGCTGTCGCACAATTCGAGGTAGTTGACCACCGCCTGCTCCAGCAATTTCAGCTGGGCCTGAAACTCGGCAGTGGCTTCCTGGCTCAGCAAGGCTTTGCGGCGGGTCTTGAGGCGGGCCCTGAGCTGGTTTACGCCTGCATAAATATCCGAAATTTGCTCAATAATGCGGGTAGTTTCGGTGGCATCCTCAATTTTGAGGTTGCTCACTACCTCAATAAGCAGCTCGAGTTCGCCTGCGGTTTGGTCAATGGCTTTGGCCGCTTCCCGGGCCTGGGCCACTTTTTCGACTTTGGCAATGGCAGCTTCATGCTGTAAAAGCTGTTCCCGGTAGGGGGCCAGGGCAGTATCTTTGAGCAAAAATTGTATGCAGTCTGCTGAGAGTTTCTGGGTTTGCCCGGCCACTTGCTGCTCCAGCAGTTCAATTTTTTCGGTATTAGCGTATCGTAACTCTTTCAGGCCAATGATTTCTCCCCTGAGCAGCCGCAATTCGGCCAGGTGGTGCACATACTGCTCAATGCTTTTGGCCTTGTGCCTTTTAATCTGATGCAGCAATTGCTCCAGGCGATCCGTTGCGGCTTGTATTGCTTCTTCAGTATGTTGGCGGATACGGCGCACTTTTTCGAATTCATCTATGGCCGCAGCAGCTATTTGCCCAATGGCTTGCAGGGGCTCACCCAGAGCACCTGCCTCGGGGTGTTTGATCCAGTAATAACTGTCCAGCATGCTTTGGGTATGCTGCACCAGGTCTATATAAAGATTGGTATAAGTGTCGCCTTTGTGGATGAGGGTAAGCAACTCATTGCATTCGGCCATGGCACGCACAATGTCCTTGTTGCCTATCTTGAAGAGGTAGGAGTCTGTATGTTCCTGTGTACGTATCTCTGTGCGGGTATAGGGCGTTTGCCAAATTTGGAGGGTGTGATGCCTGCCGGGCTGGTCTTCGGCCCGGAAGTAGCACAATTCTCCATTGCTGAACAGAGAAAACCCATGACATAAAATTGGAGTAGCTACCTGCTGGTTAACCAGGTTGTACTGCAGCAGCACGTAAAGGCCCGTATGGGGATTGTAAAAAACATAGAGGAAATCCTCTCCATTGGGAGAACTTATGCGTCTTTCGAACTGCAGGTCTTGTATGGCGTGGTCAAAAATTTTGTATTCACCAGTTTGCAGGTAGTAACCGTTGGCAAAAATGAGGCCCTGCTCATCGGGTAGCAGCACGCAGGCGTGTTCGAGGCTGTCCACCCGCAGGGCTTCCTGCATTTTTTCGTTGAAAATGAAGTAGCGGTAAGTCTTTTCCTGGTAGGGACGTATGCGCAATACGATGAGGTTGCCCAGGTCGGCGTAGGCCACTTCGGCATCGTCCAGGGTTTGCTCTTTGTGGGTCACCTCTTCGGCGTATATGCCCTGGCCGCTATCGGTATTGTCCTCCACCTTTATGGTGAGGTCTCCCCCCACCGTTTCTACAAATACCCGGTCGAGAATGGAGATATGGGGGTGCTTGCCCCTGCGGTGCATGTCGCGGTTGGTGCGTTTCCACACAAACTCGTGCTGATCGGGAAACTTGTATTCGTGGTCGAAGCGGTTGCCCAGGTAGCTGAGGCTGTGCTCCTGCAGCGCCCACTTGAAGGTTTTGACATCCCCCGGACCCTTGCCCACCTGAAATACCATGAATAAATGCGGTCCGACCAGGGCAAATTTGGCAAAGACGGTATGCTTGTAATACTTATAGAGGTTTTTGAAGTCTTCTTCAAACTGCTTGTCGGCCAGGAGAGATAGCTCCTGCTGATGGAAACTATGATCTTCGGCTTCAAAGCGATAAAGGCTGAAGACATCTTCCAGCCTGATCTCCGACCGCAGCCCAATGTGAACATTGTAGCCAAACAAGAACTGCTTGCCGACAGAAACCATGTCTTTGGGAATGCAGTTGTTGGCAGTGGTAATGCGGTTGGTGCCCACCAGGCGGGTTTCTACGGCCCCAAATACTTGTTTGCGGCTTTCGTTGAGTTGGTTCAGCTGCTCTTGTAAGAGGGCGGCCTGTTTTTTCAGGCGTTTTTGTATGATCTGGTAGGTGCTCCCTTCAAGTTCCGTTTTTGGGGCCGGGGCATTTTTTACATCAGCCATGTGCAGCAAATAATGAGGTTAAGGATGAATATCTCGTTTAATGGCATCAATCAGTTGGGGAATGGCTTCCTGCCTGTGCGGGTCTGCAGTCAGTTCAAATGTCTCCTTTTCGCCAGAATAAATGAGCAAGGTGCCAAATTCAGGACTCCAGTATTTGTAGTGAACAGCTTCCCGGTCCTGCGGATGCCGGAATCCCAGCAGTTTATATACCTCAAACTGCTGGCCTCCGGCCTGCAGCAGCAATTTTTTTTCCAGTTGAAATACCGCTTGTTCTTCCAACTGAATAAAAGCAGTGTCGGGCTTTACAACCAACTGATAGTCCGTAATGGGTTGGCGGGCCTGCAGCTGGGTGGTATCCAGCTCAAACTCCAGCACATAGTACTCCCTGCTGCCATCAGCCGCTTCATATACATTGTAAATTTCCATATAGGAATAGCCTTTTTCTGCCGGGCTCACGGCTGTCCACTGCATTTGTTCAAACTGTATATCGCCCTCCTGTAGCTGTACGTACCGCCTAAGGGCAGAAGAGTCGGCAGCCAGCTGTACAATGCGTTGAATACGGCTGGGGGGGGCATGCTGTTGCCTTCCTTCTCCACAGGCAAACAAGAGCAAAAACAGAGGGATCAACATGAACAACCTGGGCATAGCTAGCATATTGGGTGGCTAAATGGCTGGTAGTCGGCAGAGGGAAAGAGGAGTGTCAAAATATGTTCACATCAAGTGGGTATAATGTTAATCACATCGCTGTGCAAAGTAGGAGCCCGATGCTTCCATACTTCAACACTCCATTTTGTTGAGGCTTGTCTAAGCAGAAATGCTGTCAATCTTCTTGCCATCAATTCCCAGTTGGGTAGCGGAAGCCAACAACTGCTGCAGTACATTTTTCTTGCCGGGGTCTGAGGTCTGTTCCATCATTTTGTAAATAAGGGCAGAAATACTCAGGTTTTTGATATCCTCGGAAGAAAGACTAAACTGGGCGATAAATTTACGAAGATTTTGGCCAAAGTCCCCATTTTCTTTTCCATTGCCCAGGAGGGCCTTCTTTACGTCCAGCAAATGCTGGCTGTTATCCAGCAGGCGGTCCATGTATTTTCCGTGGCTGACGGCATGGGTAATTCGCTCGAAGAACTCCTGTTCGCCACCCACGATGTCAATATTGGCAGATTTGAGGGCCTCAGCCAGCACCTGTGCCTGGGCTGCGGCTATGTCTTTTTGAATTTCAATGCCGGCCAGCTCAATGGCTTTTTCTTTTTCGAGTCTTAATTTAAACTCCTCGTGTTCGCGGCCCACGCCATCGAGCTCCTGCATGGCTTTGGCTTTGGCTGCTACGCCTTTGGCTTCGGCTAGGCCTTTCTGCTCTACAATTTTGGCTTCGGCTACGCCTTTTTGTTCGATGATTTCGGCCTCGGTGAGCCCCATTTTCTTTTGGGCCTGGGCTTTGGCTTCTATGACTGTGGCTTCGGCCAGGCCTTTGTCAATGTTGAGCTGGGCCTCTACCTGCCCCAGTTTTTGGTTGGCACCGGCCTGTGCCTGGCCTTTCATTTCTATGCCTTTGGCTTCGGCCAGGGCCTTTTGTTCCAGTATGCTGGCTTCGGCTTCGCCTTCTTTTTCTTTGGCCTGGGCTTTGGCTTCCATTACGCGGGCTTCGGCCAGGCCGATGGCGGCATGCTCCTCAGCCAGGGCGTCGGCCATGATTTTCTTGGCCTCGGCTTCCTTATCCACCGCTTCGCGCTCCGCATTGGCCGAGATGATGCGGCGGTCTGCCTCCAAAGAGGCTGCCTGTTTGTCGGCCTCGGCCGCTTTGATCTTTTGTACCAGCTCTTCTTCTGCTTTTTGCTCAGCCTGGGTGATGGCCACTTTTTTATCACGTTCGGCCGCTGCAAAGGCCTCGGTATTTTTGATCTTCTCCTGTTCTTCTACCACTTCGCGCTCCACGGCTACCCGGTCGCGTATCACATCCTGTATGTTCTTTTTCTCCTCTTCAATGGCCTTTTCTTTTTCAATCTGGGCAATGGATACAATGCGCTCCCTTTCAGTCATTTCCAGCTCCTGGTCGCGCTTCACCTTTTCAGTTTCGATTACATCGGTCCGTTCTTTGTTTTTCAGAGCCACAATGATGTCGCGCTCCATATTTTCTTTCTCAATTTTCAGGCTGCGCTCTTTGGCAATGCGGGCCAGTTCGGCCTTTTCCGATTCCTGCTCCTGTATGGTGCGCGTTTCGGAAAGCTCCCGCGCCCGTATGGAGGCAATTTCCTTTTTCTGTATTTCTTCTTTTTCTACCAACTGCTTTTCCAGTTCCAGTATGGCCTCCTGGGCTTCTACATCCTGCTTCTTGATCTCTTTTTCCTTTTCGCGCTGAATTTTGTTGGCCAGCGTTATTTGCCTGGCCGTCAGATCACGGATTTTCTTGATCCCCTCGGCATCGAGTATGTTGTCTTCATCCAGGTATTCTATGGGCGTTTGTTCGAGATAGTCGATGGCGGCATCGTCCAGCAGGTAGCCGTTGAGGTCACGGCCAATGAGATTGATGATTTCCTCCCGGAATTTTTCCCTTGCATTGTACAGCTCTACAAAGTCAAACTGCTTACCAATGGTTTTGAGGGCTTCGGAAAATTTGGCTTCAAACAGGGTGATAAGCAGCTCGGGATCTGAGGCTCGGGCACAGCCTATGGTACTGGCCACCCGCTTGACATCATCCATGGTGGAGTTTACCCGCACAAAAAAGACGACTTTGATGTCGGCCCGCAGATTGTCCTGGCATATCAGGCCGTCTTTGCCTTCCCGACTGATCGTAACCTGCTTAAGGGAGGTGTCCATGATCTCCACATTGTGCAGCAGAGGAATGACCCACATCCCCTTAAATGCCACTTTGGTTTTTCCAAATCCGGTTCTCACCAGTGCTTTTCCCTGTGTGACCTTGCGGTAAAAGCTTGAGATTCCAATAATGAACCCCAGCGCTACAATGGCAATGATGCTGCCGCTTACGATCAGAACTGAAGTTAACATACTATCCATGATCTAATTAAATTGTTGGTTGAGTGAAGAGGAATAAAAAATAATGCTTAACGATCTCAAAAGGGTTCTACCAGGTACATATCCTTTTGGGGATTATACTCTACTATTATGGCTTGCTGACCTTTTTCTATCACCTTGTTGCCTGCTGCCTTTACGTCCAGGCTGTAATGTTCTTCGCCATCAAAGACCTCCAGGCGGCCTATTTTTCCCGCTCCTATGCGCATCACCACCTCGCCGGTTTTTCCCACCAGTTCCCGCTTACTACGGCCTTCCTGGTTCATGGTGGCAAATGTACCTTTAAATGGCGCGGTAAGCAGCCGGGCAGCAAAGAGACCAATGAGCACATTGGGCAAAAACCACCAGGCGAAAAAATCCTTGAAGGCGTGTCCCCAGTAGTGATAATTGAGCACAGAAGATACCCAAAGCGCCAGTACAAACATGCTCAAAAATACCATAAAGGGCACCTTGCCTATATTGAAAAAGGCCAGGGTTTTCAGCAGCCATGCCCCCCCGCCAGCCGCAACCTCCTGGCCAGCCTCCACCTCTGTATCCACCTCCACTTCTGTGTCTAAGTCCATATCGATATCTGCATCCAGGTCCATATCGGGCGTGTCAACTTCAATGTTGAGAAAGTCCAGATCCAGGGCCCCAATGATCACCGTCATCCAGTACAGCAGAATAAGCAGCAACAGCATGGTGTAGGGCAGGTGGGGAGCTGAAAAAGCGAGATGAAAAAGTTCGGTCATACTTGTGTCTGAAATGAAGATTTGCTTCAGGTTTTTCCGGGAAAAGAAGAGGGAAGCGTGTACGTGTTCACTTTCAGGACGAGCGGAGTTGGCACAATGTTACAGCTTGCTGCCACCGGGCAGATGCAAGATATTGCAAGGCAATAGTGCCTCATTCTATAAAGTTCTGTACATTTGGTGAAACGCTGCGGAAAATTCGGCTCAGAAAGCGCATCTCCCTGCAGCTCATCAGCTCAGATCTGATACGTTGAAATACTGAAAATGGTCAAAAGAAATTGTGCAAAGTAGGAACTAGCCAGTAACAGCGGGAGGGGAGGTGTTTAAAATTCTTTGCTGAAGTAGTCTATTCATAGGGTTGATAATAAAATATAAGAATGTATGAATTTAACACAATGTGTTAAATCATGTATCAAATTCTTTTACGACGGCTACTTTAAAATGTTTGAAAAAATGGCAAAACTTTTTCCCAAAATGCAAAAATTACAACTAGTGCAGGGGGTTGTCTTCCTGTTGTTGCTGTGGCCTGTATGCTTGTGTAGCCAGCAGGCCCGTATCCTGGTCAACACCCAGGGAGAACAGAATCCCTGGAGTCATTTGCGGGTAAACAATGCCCCGGCTACTTTTCAGTTTGCCATTGTGACCGACCGCACGGGCGGGCATCGCCCGGGCGTATTCCCCACGGCCATTGAAAAGCTCAACTTACTGCAGCCGGAGTTTGTCATGAGTGTGGGCGACCTCATCGAGGGCTACACAGAAGATGAAGCCCGTATCGACCAGGAATGGGAGGAGTTCACGGGTTTTATTTCCGGCCTGCAGGCGCCCTTTTTCTATGTGCCCGGCAACCACGACTACATCAATGAAGTGATGGCCAGGAAATGGAAGGAGCGCTTTGGCAGGGATTATTATCATTTTGTGTACAAAGAGGTGCTGTTTTTGTGTCTCAACTCAGAGGAACGCATGCGCGGCTCGGGCAAAGGCTACATAGACGAGCCTCAGCTGGCCTATATACGTCAGGTGCTGGAGGAGCACCCCGGCGTGAAGTGGACCCTGGTGTTTTTGCACCAGCCCCTCTGGGATCAGGAAGACCCCGGTCTCTGGCCCGAAGTAGAGCGCTTGCTGCAGGGCCGGAAACACACGGTATTTGCCGGGCACAGGCACCGTTATGTCAAATACAGCCGCAATGCGTCCAACTACTTTATTTTGGCCACTACCGGAGGGGGCAGCAGCCTCAGAGGGTCCGCCTTTGGAGAGTTTGACCACGTGGTGTGGGTAAGTATGACGGATGAAGGCCCCATCATTGCCAACCTGCTACTGGACGGAATATGGGACCAGAACGTGAATACCGAAGCGCGTTATGCCCTTACCCGCCCCCTGATGAACAAGGAGCCCCTGCTGATTGAAGGCCTGCTGGAGGGCGAAGCAATATTTTCCGGGCGGGCTGCCAGGCTGCGCATCACCAACGACAGCGAAGTACCCATGAAAGTGTTTGTGGAAGCCGTTTCCAATGAGGACCTATGGGCAGCCTTTGCACCTTTTGAGCGCAGCCTGCCCCCCAACTCTGTGGAGTTGGTGGACCTGCCTCTGAGGTCCAAAGAGGACGTGATTATTCCCCTTGAGGAGATGCAGCCCGTGCAGTTGAAAGCCCGGGTGGTGTACCTGCCCCCGGAGCAAGCTGAGCTGGAAATGAACTTCAGCTACCTGTTGAAGCCCCAACCCATTTACGATATAAGCAGGGCAGCCGGGGCTGTGCAAATAGATGGCCGACTGACCGACTGGCCGCAGCTTTCGCAGCGCATTGAAGAGGCCGAATTTGTGCAGGCTTCCCCTTTTGCCTATCAGGGAAGCCAGGATGCCTCTTTTGCCTTTGACGTACAATATGATGATACCTTTTTGTACCTGGCTGCAGAAGTGTGGGACGATCAGCTGGAATTGGATGAGCATAAAAATGCATTGGAGCAGGACGGGTTGGCATTTATTCTGGACCCTACGCCTGCGGCTGCTACCTCCGCAGCCAACTGGCGCAATGCCCTGGTCGTGGGGCTGAGCGCCGCCAAGGGCGGCAGCGTGCAGGGGCACGGCCGCCTGCCAGAGGGAACAAAATGGGCGTGCAAAACTACCGAAGGTGGTTACATTGCCGAAGTAGCCATCCCCCTTACTTACCTGGATGAACGCTATGGGGGCAGCTGGCAACGCTTCCGGCTGAATGTGATAGTCAGAGACTTTGATATGGAGGGCATGCACGAGAGTACCCTCTTCTGGCAACCCGACTGGAGGGGAAAGGAAAATCAGCCTGGCGCGGGGGTATTTGAAAAACGATAAGTGCTGAACCCGCATGTGCAGGCAGAGCTAATGAGTTGAAAAACTAATCCTGAAAGCGTGTTGTTCCAACTAAAAGAAGCAGGAGAAGGACTGGTCAAAGACCGGGGGTCGAAGTTTTACAGCTTTGCTTTCCCGGTGCACAGCCAGGAAGAAATTGGGCAGCGGCTGCGTGAGCTGAAAAAAAAGTATTACGACGCCCGCCACCATTGCTATGCCTGGCGGCTGGGAGCAAAGGGAGAAGAAGCGTATGCCACCGACGACCGCGAGCCCACCCACAGCGCGGGCCCGCCCATACTGGCAGCCATACATGCTGCGGAGCTCACCAATGTGCTGGTCGTGGTGGTTCGCTACTTCGGGGGGACCAAACTGGGCATCAGAGGCCTCATTGAGGCATACCGTTCGGCTGCCGAAGCAGCCCTGGAGGGCCTGGCCAGAGAACCCCTGGTGCCCAAAATTACCTTCCGCCTGCATTTTCCCTATTCCCAAACTTCAGAAATTAATCGTATCTTACATCCTTATGACACTGAGCTGGTGGATGCAACTTACACGGATAGCTGTACGCAGACGTTAGCTATTTATGAGGGGGAATTCCCCGGCTTGTACCAGAAATTGAAGGATGCAGGACTGGAAGTTGACGTATTAGCTTAGGAAAGAGTGGGTATGAAAACTCATTTAACACATCTCAGTTTGCTGCTGGCTTTGCTTGCTTGCTTGCAGGCATATCCCCAGTCGCCAGGCGTATATCAGCGCATGCAGCCTTATGCGCTTCCCGGGCGCTCCGAACTTGCCTTGCAGTCGTTTTTGCGCACCAAAATTCCCCTGCTCCGCCAGGGCAAATACACCCTCAGCCTTTTGTACGAAGTACAAAGCCCGGGTGGGTGGCACTATACGTTTGGGCAGCATTACGGAAGCTTCCCCGTCTTCAACGGGGGCATTAAAGTCAACCTCAATCGCAAAGGGGAGGTTATATCGGTGATGAATTACCTCAAAGACCTGCCCGGGCAAAGCCTCCCGGATTTTGGACCGCGGGAAGAAGCTGTAGCCAGAAGCACAGCCGAAAAGCTGGGAGTTGATGCAGGAAAATTCCAGGCATGTTATCTGTTGCAAAAAGGCAAAAGCCTGCCCGTCTTTCAGTTGCACCGTTTTGAAGAAGACAGTGGACGAAATGAACTCCTGCTCTTTCATGCCCAAAGTGGGGAACTGCTGCTGCGGGAAGACCAAAACCGCTATGCGCACCCTGCCGATACCAGTGGCAGAGGCAGGGTTTTCATGCCCAACCCTTGCACAAAGGCAAAGGTAGCTTATGGCGATCTGTTTATCGACAATAATGACCAGCACCAGGCCATACTGGAAAGTCTGATGGATACAGTCGTTCTTAATGACCTCACATTTGAACAGGGGCGATTCTTGCTGCAGGGGCCCTACGTGAAAGTAGAGGATATCACCAGTCCCAACCGCCAGCCAGTAAGTTCCACCGACGGCAATTTTTTCTTCAGGCGCGACAGCAGTGGCTTTGAAGATGTGATGGTGTATTACCACATTGACCGCTTTCAGCGCTACGTGCAGTCGTTGGGGTTCACCAACCTCCAGAATGGCCCTTTCCGGGTAGATGCCCACGGCTCTACCGGCGATAATTCTGCTTTCATCCCAAACGGCCCCAACTCCTATATCAAATATGGAGAAGGGGGCGTAGATGATGCCGAAGATGCCGACGTCATCATTCACGAGTATGGGCACGCCCTTTCTTATGCGGCAGCACCCGGTACCCTCAGCGGATTCGAACGCCGTGCCCTGGATGAAGGAATTGGGGACTACCTGGCCGCGCGTTACTCCCAGGACATCGACCCCTTTGAGTGGAACAAGCTCTTCAACTGGGATGGACACAACGAATTCTGGAGTGGGCGGGATGCTGCCACCCTCAACACCTACCCGCCTGAGCAGCGAAACATTTACGCCTATGGGGAAATCTGGGCTTCCACCCTCATGCGCATCAGGCAAGAGATAGGTGCAGAAGCTGCCGACCGCATTGCCCTGCAGCAAATGTATGCCAACAGCATCGGAATGAGCATGGAGGATGCTGTGCAGCTCCTGCTGGAAGCCGACTCCCTGCTGTACGCAGGTATTCACACCGACGTCATTAATTTTTACACCTGTGAAAGCGGGCTGCAAAACCGGCCCATCTGCTTAAGTGTGGGCCTTTCGCCTAACATGCCTGAAGAAGAAGCCATCCGCCTTTACCCCAACCCCAATACCGGACGCTTTACTGTTGAATTGGAAGGGATTGCTACCCCCCTGAGGCTGGAGGTGTTCAATGCACTGGGACAACTGGTGCATACCCGTCAACTGCTGCCAGCTAATTCCCAAACTATCCGCCTCCATCAGCCGCCGGGCTTGTACGTGGCCCGTTTTGTGCAGGCCAATGTGGTGCGAAAGGTACACAAATTTGTAATCCGGTAAATGCAAGCTGAAGCTTCAGCGATTAAATGTATCGCCCCGCTGGGGCTTCAAGAATGGTTATGTGCTGATCAGCTACAAAGGTCAAGCTCCTACGGAGCT
>RFHT01000135.1 GCA_003696835.1 Bacteroidota bacterium | reverse complement strand
CCCCTTACTTTGTTTGCATTTGCCATAGGTGTTCAGTCGCGCATCGACCAGGTGATGCTGGGCGAGATGATCGGGCAGGAGGAGGTAGGACACTACTCGGTGGCCTACAGCCTGATACATGCCCTGGGCTTTGTGCCCATGGCGCTTTTGGGTTCTTTTGCACCTGCTATTACCAAGGCCAAAAGCACCAGCAAGGAGCTGTACCACCACCGTTTGCTCAACTTTTACCGCCTCATGTTTGCCTCTTTTCTCGTGGTGGCCCTGCCCTTTATGCTTTTTGGGGAGGAATTCATCGTATTGTTTTTCGGAGAACCCTACCGCAGGGCAGGTTTTGTGTTGTCTCTGCTATCTATCACCCTCATATTCAGCCACATGGGGGTGGGTAAGTCGGCTTTTATCACCAACGAAAGCCTATTCAGGTATGCCTTTGCCACTGCGGTGGTGGGAGCGCTGATCAATATAGGGGCCAATTACGTGCTCATTCCCCACTATGCATCGGTGGGAGCGGTAATTGCCTCCATTATTTCCTTCAGTGTCAGCAATTATGTGCTGGACTTTTTCTTTAAACGCACCCGGGGCAACATCAAACGCCTGCTATACGGGATGCTCACCTTCTGGAAATTAACCAATATCAAATGATTGCTTTAAAGCCAGTATTGGAAAATGTATTTCAGTGCCCTGTATGCCATGCCGTTCAGCCAGAAATGAAAGATGTCATTTTTCAGGGCATTCGCGTGCTGGCCGATTGTCGTTGCAAATCCTGCGGCTATGCCTTCCTGCATGATTATCCCACGGGCTTTGGTATGTGCTACCCTGTAGCCATTGGGAAGGAAGATGCCCGTACTTACAACCTCTCCCAGGACAAGGGGTGTGAAACTTGGCGGGTAACTCCTCTGAAGGAGGGTTTTCTCAAGCCTGAAAAGGAGGAAGTAAAGATAGAAAAAGTGGTTTACAGGCCCGCTTCTAAAGTCATTATTTTAAATGCACTTGATTTTTGTTTCTCCCATGTGCTGAAAAAGCTGCTCAATGCTCAGCGGTACCTGGATGAACATCCTGAGATGGGATTGATTATTTTGATCCCCAAGGCTTTTGAGTACCTGGTACCGGAGGGGGTAGCCGAAGCCTGGTACGTGCACCTTTCCATTCGGGCCCTCAATGGGTGGTTCCCCCGCATCGATGCATTTGTGAAAAAAGAATGGGAGCGATTTGAGGAAGTATTCCTCGGGCAGGCCTATCCACACCCCGACACTACCCGCATTGACATTAGCCGTTTCACAGGCGTGCAGCCCTTTGATATCAGTACCTTTGCCCAAAAGAAACCCCATATCACCTTTGCCCTGCGCGAAGACCTGGGGCGTTTGTGGTTTCACAGCAGGCTGGAGTTTATGCTCAGGGAAATCCTCCATAAATTTAACATCAACATAGACCCCATACTGGTACGCAGGCAAAATGCGTTGGTAAAATCTACCATTAAAAAAATCCGGCGACAGCTGCCCGATGCCGAGTTTTCCATTACCGGCTTTGGCGGAGCAGGCTCCTTCGAAGGCCTGGCCAACGACTATCGCATACCCGGACCGGACCCCGAATACCAGAAAAACTACTGGTTTAAGACCTATGCCAAAAGCCACCTGGTGATTGGCATAGCAGGCTCTCACATGTACATGGCCGCTGCACATTCTGCGGGAGTTATCGACATTTTCTACCCCGAATTTTACCATACCTATACCGATGATCTGTTCTTTCACACCAAAGGCATTCGGGAGACCTACCTCAACCGCTATGTGCAGAAGTACATCAAAGCAAGCGAAGTGGCCGCTCATGCTGTGGCCATGATCAGGTATTTCAAGCGTTTCAACAGGGGCCTGAATCACGATGCCTACCATTACGCAAACAAGCCAGAACAACCCGCCAGCAAGCCAACGATATGAGGAAAAGGACCAATGTCATATTGTTCATCGTCATATTTACCCTGGTGATACTGGGCCCCAGAATTTTTGGGGTGCGCAATATACTCACCAAAATTCTGCCTGTGATGCTGCTTTCGGTAGGCATTGTCAGACATGCTTTTGCCTATAAGGGCAGGTTGTACGTGGGCAGGGTGCTCAACCAGGCCGATTTCGTTCTGCTGGGCTGTTATGCGGTCATCATCATGGTGGCCATTCTGCGTACGGGCAATCCCGAGTCCAGCCTCATTTCCAACCTCAGCAAATGCATCCAATTGTTATGTGTGCTGCTGTATGTGTACCTCTTCATGAGCGAATATTTGCAGCACAGCAGCGACTTGCAAAAGGCCGGCCAGGAACTGGTAAAGCTCATCCTGATTCCGCCCACCCTGGCGGTGGTTGTTCACTGCGCCTTGTACATCCTGATGTATAACAGCAGTAAGAGCATTTTGTCTGATGGAGAGCAATATGCAGCCATTCTGGGCGCATTTGGCCTGAGCGTGCAAAAAAAACTGCTCCCCATTACCGATACCCACCCCAACCACGTGGGCATTTACGCCGGCAGTATTTTTGCCATGTTTTTGACTTTACTGGCATTTATTCGGCTGAAAGGAATAGAAAAACTATTTTTTTATGTCTGCTATGCAGCAGTAGGGGTGATGCTATTGCTGGTAGATTCCCGGGCCTCTATCGCGTATTCCCTGTTGGTTCCTGTCTTTATTGTATTGATTAGCAAAATCAGGACTTATTCTTTCTTTTATCTCTTTGTTTTTGTGTTGCCTTTTATGCCGCTGGTGATGCTCAGCACCCTGGAAGCTTTTAGCCATGCCGAGGTAGCCAAAGAAGTGTCCAGGGGAGGGTCCGATGAGATTGCAACGGGTAACTCGCGAAAGTTTGT
>RFHT01000821.1 GCA_003696835.1 Bacteroidota bacterium | reverse complement strand
TTCAGCTTTCTGCTTCATGCCCTTCCACGGCCTGCGGCTGGGGCGGAGCGGGCTGGTCGTAGCGGGCATCCAGGGCAAAGCGTTCGGGGTGCTTGCCTTGTATGTTGCGGTAAAAGTCCATGATTTTGCGCATGTCGGCCTGCATGTCATCGCTGGGAACGACCAGAGCACCCACCCCGGCCTCTTTTTTGGCATAATCGAGGTAACCCAGGGCAATGGGTACCCCTGCTTTTTTAGCCACGTGGTAAAAACCCGTTTTCCATTTGGTGGTGCGCTTGCGGGTACCCTCAGGCGCAATGAGCATACAGATGTGCTCCTCCTTGCCAAACACCTCTGCCATGGCATCCACGTAGCTCTTTTTGCCCCTTTCTTCAGCGGTTGCACTGCGGTCTATCCACAAGGCTCCGGCGCTGCGCAAGAACCAGCCCACAGGGAAGTAGTTAAACTCTTTTTTGATGGCAAAACGCACGGGAATTTTCATTTCATTGAAAGCAGCCAGGGCATACACGGCATCCCACAGGGAGGTATGTGGAGCGGCTGTCATTACGCATTTTCCAAATACTTCCGGCGGCACATCGTGCTTCATTTTCCAGCCGTTTATGCGAAATAGTAGGTGAAACAATTTTTTGATCATGGCTATTGTTGCTAAACATAATTGTTGGTAAAAACAACCTCCATTTTACGCAGCCGGGCGCTTCATTGTTTTAGCCACTTGCCTATTACCGGGCGGCCGTCTATGAGCAGGCGGTAGAGGTAACAACCCGGAGGCAGCGGCCTTCCGCTTTGGTCGCGTCCGTCCCATGTCCAGTTGTGAGTTCCCGCTGGCAGCAGGCTTTGGTGTTGCAGAGTGGTGAGCCGCCTGCTGTGCAGGTCCAATACTTCCAGGCTCAGCCTGCTGCTGCGGGCCAGCTGTAGCTGCAGCTGAATGCCCGCCTCAAAGGGATTGGGAAAGCTGCGCAGTTGATAGCCCTGCAGGGGCTCATGGGTGGCAGTGATTTGTGCTTTATCCAACCGCACATCGGTAAAGAGGTGGTACTCACCCGGCGCAAAGGTAAGCTGCCCGCTGCTGCCCGTAATGAGGATGCTGTCCTGCTCAAAAAAGTCGTACCACCAGCCCGTATGCGGAAAAACAGGCGTAAAGGTCTGCGGCTCTACATCAAAATTGCCCCACACCAGCACATTCATGCTTGGATGGCGCAGCTGCAGTTCCTTGAGGGCGCCCGCAGCCGAAAGGGTGTAGTCAGTGGTGAGGAAGGCCGGGTAGGTAGTTTTGAGGTGAATGAGCTGGGCAAATACCTCATAGAGCTGCCTGCGTGCAGGCTGGCTGAAGTATTCCCAGCGGATGGGCTTATTGCACAGGCGGCAGGGATCGTCTATAGATACGTCGTAGCCCAGCTCGCCAAACTGCCAGAGCATTTTGGGGCCGGGAACGGGAAAGAATAAAGCAGCGGCCAGCTCCATGCGCGCCAGGGCCGTTGGCAGCTGTTTGACGTTATAGCTGCCACTCGCATTGCCGTATTGCAGGTTTTTAAACATCAGGCGCTCCTCATCGTGGCTTTCCATGTAGCCCACCACATGGGGGTCGTCCCAGCCCCTGCGCTGGTAGGAAATCCAGGAGAAGTCCGAGTTTTGCACATAGCCCATAGTAGCCTCGTTGTAGTTATAATTGAGGTTGCCCCAGAGCATAAAGCCCGCATCGGACAATTCTTTCTCTTCGCGGTTGTCGCCAAAATGCTCCAATATGAGGTACGCCCCGGTATCGGAGGCCCACAGCTGCTGACCCATGCGATTGAGCAGGGCAATGCGGCTGGCATCGTACTGGCTCCACTGTCCCACATCGGTAGTAAACTGCTGGGTAAAGCCTTTGGAAAGGTCCATTCGAAAGCCGTCAAAGCGGTACTCGCTCAGCCAGAAATTCATTACCTGGTCCACAAATTCCTGGGTGGCGGGGCTTTCGTGGTTGAAGTCGAAGCCCACATTGAAGGGGTGGCGAGCCACGGGATTAAACCAGGGGCTGTTTTCCGCCGGGCGGTTTTGGGCGGCGTCCCAGTACATCTGCACCAGGGGACACTGCCCAAAAGCATGGTTGAGCACCATGTCCAGGATCACGGCTATGCCCCGCGTATGGCATTCGTCTATAAAGCGCTTGAGGGTTTCTTTGGGGCCGTAATACTTGTCCACGGCAAAATAGAAACTAGGGTTGTAGCCCCAGCTTTCATTGCCTTCAAATTCCATCACAGGCATGAGCTCTATGGCATTTACCCCCAGCCGCTGCAGGTAGTCCAGGGTGTCGGTAAGGGTGCTAAAGTCATGTGCAGCCAGAAAGTCGCGCAGCAGCAGCTCATAAATGACGAGCTTGCCCTTTTCGGGGCGTTGGAAGTCGTTTACCTGCCAGGAATATGGTTGCTGGCCCGTTTGCAGCACCGAAACGATGCCACTGGTTTTGCCCTCGGGGTAGGAGGGCAGGTTGGGGTAAGTGGCATTGCTGATCCAGCGGTCGTTCCAGGGATCGAGCACCAGCTCGGCATAGGGGTCGGCCAGGCGCAGGCTGCCGTCTATGAGGTACTGGTAGGCATAGGGCCTGCCGGGCTGCAGGCCGCTGATTTCCAGCCAGAATCGCGTGCCGTCTTCCGACACCTTCATGAGGTGCTGAGGTACAGGCATCCAGTCATTGAAATCGCCTATGACGTAAATAAAACTTTTTTCCGGTGCGTAAAGAGCGAGCCGCACGGTGCTGTCGTTGAGGTAGTGCAGGCCGTTTTGCAGGCCGGCAGGCGGGTTTTCTACCGTTACGGTCTGGCGGACGGTGATGAGCAGGGAGTCCTGTTTTTGCAGGCTGCCGTTGTCGGCATGCAGCTTCAGCCAGTAATTGCCCGCTATGGCAGTGCTAAACTCATATATCAGCGACTTTCCGTAGGCTTGTGCCACCAGGCTGTCGTTCACATACAGCTTGAGGGTAGCAGAGTCGGAGGCCGCTACTTCCACCGGTACAGGCGTATGGGCCTGTACCACTTCCCCGCCCTGGGGGCTAAGAAAAGCCACTTCCAGTATGCCGGCCTCATAGACGGGATAAAAAATATCGGAGCCATCGGCAGCGCGGCCCACGCGTGAGCCATCGGCATTGCGAAAAACGAAGGCCATTTGCTCAATGCGCTCGTTTTGGGGCACTCCGTAAAAAGACCGCAGGTGAAACTTCATGCGGTGGAGGTTGTTGCCCAGCGACTCCATGCGCCTTTCGGGTGGGTTGGGAGCCCAGTCCCACTTCACGTAGCGCCAGCTGCCCGGCGCGCTGAGGTTGGTAATCACACCCGTGTGCGGATACACAGGCGATACGCCCAGCAGGGCGGCATTGCCTTCGGCCGCATTGTAAATGATGGTTACGGTATCCTCGGCAGTAGGAAAAACGGGGTCCACGCGCAATACCTGCCCCTGCAGGGCCAGGCTGCCCGCCAGGAGCAGCGCCAGGAGCATACAGGCTTTGGAAGCCAGGCCAGATATGAGGGAAGTGCGTCGTGCGTTTGGGTAAGCTTGCTTCATCTTCATGTAAATACTTAGGTTTGGGCAAAACAAACTGCAATTTACGTCATCGCAGGCAAACTCTCCCAGCATTTTTTCAATTCTTCTGCTGCATATTAGCCCCTTTGTAAATGGCCTCCACATAGCCGGGTGGAATGGGCAGCCCTTCGAGTTGCGACACCTCAAAAATGCCTGCCTGCCTGTGTTCATGGCTCACTTCCATGTCCATGATGGCTTCGGCAAAATCCCTTTTGAGGGTGCACAGGTAGGCCACCATGAATACCCTTACCTGCTTCTTCACCTCATACACCCAAACGTGCAGCAGCTTTTGGGTGCCAACCTCCAGCCCCAACTCTTCCTTCACTTCCCGCCTGAGGCATTCCTCAGGTCTTTCCCGGGCTTCGAGTTTGCCGCCGGGCAGTTCCCACTCGTCCCGCTCATTTTTGAGCAGGATTACCTTGCCATTGTGTAAAATGACCGCTTTTACCGATACGGGAAAGCGGTAAGCCAGCTGGTCAAGGGGAAACAGACGACCCAGCAGGTACACCAAAAAACGGGAAAAATGCCTTAGAAAGTTCAAAATGCGGATGTTGTAAAGGAAATTTACTTTTTTTATACAAAATATCTACACTTTATCCACAGGTTTATCCACAATTGGGGCAGGAGGCCGTTCATCCACCCACAAGGCCTGTGGGGGGCGTTGGTGCTTCCAGCGCTTGTGCGACCATAGCCAGTTGGCCGGTTGTTGTTGTATATCGGCTTCCAGTTTTCGCATAAATCGCTTGGAAATTTCCCCTTCGGGCAGTTTGCGGGGATGGCTTGCCAGCAGCTCGGCATCTATCTGGTAATATCCCCGCCTGAGTTTGCGTACCCGCATGTAAAACACCGGCATGTCAAATTTTTTGCTGATTTTATCTGCTCCGGGAAAGACACCGGTTTCCTGGTTGAGAAACCACATCCAGTGGGCATGCTGGGGCGGCGGGGTCTGGTCGGCGGCAAAAATGGTGATGGTGGGTTCCTGCTGGTGGGTAATCAAAAACCGCATAATCTGCTTCATGGGGATGAGCCGGTTGCCCAGACGGCTACGCAAATGCTTCATCAGCCGGTCGAAATAGGGATTGGAAAGCGGCCGGTAAATGATGTCGGCCTGCTGGGGAGCATGCACACTGATGGAAAGTCCCCCCAGCTCCCAGCATCCCCAGTGCCCCAGTATAAATACAATGCGCCTGCCTGCCTGCCAGTGTGCATGTACCTCCGACAAGTCGGAGAAGGGCAGCCGCTTTTTGAGCGAGCGCTCCGAAATGGTGAGCCCTTTGATGGTTTCCAGCACCACATCGCACAAAAAGTGGTAATACGCCCTCACCAGGGCGGCAATTTCGGCCTCTGTTTTGCGGGGAAATGCCCGCCTGAGGTTTTGCTCCACCACCCTGCGCCTGTAGCCCACCAGCCTGAATACCACCACATACATCACATCGGATAACAGGTAGAGTAGCCTGAAGGGCAGTAAACTCGTCAGGTACAAAAATGGTAACAGGGCGTAGAAGGCCAATGCTTTCATGCTGTAGAATGGATGTTTTCTGATTGAAAACAAAGGTAGAGATTTGTTTGGCATCCATCAAGCCCGAAGGAATTCACTGGCAGGAGCGCGCTGCTGCTTTGTAGCTCAGGAACTGTATGGATGGGCTGGAGGAAAAAGATAAGTCCCACATTTTCAGGCCCGTATCTCTACCCCAGGGCAAGCAGGGATGCCAGCCGCTGATATGTCCACTCACAAGGGAAAAGCATCTGCTGATGTGGCAAATTCTACCGTATAGGCAGGTGCCCACTGCGGGCATTTCATTTCTTGCGTAATTAGGTATAAACAATCAAACTATTAATGTGCAGATATGTTTTTGCTGCACGTAGGGCTGCGAATCCCTGCTCCTGTGGGAGCATCTGGTGCCTGGGTAGCCCGGCATCATGGACTGAAATGATGGCCCCAAAGGGCGCATTCCGGCCAGCCAGAGGCCATACTGGCCTTGCCTCATGCAGCAACAGCATCAAGGAAAATTAAAAAACCAGTTTGATGATTTTTTATAAGGGTAAGAAATAAACAAAAAAACTCCCACACCTGGGCTCGCCTGCCCAGCGGGATAACAACTGTTAACCGTTCTTTTTATTAGTAGTGTAATTTCATGTTTTTTCAGTAGCAAGGCTTTCCTGTCAGATCCATTTGGTCTGACAGGAAGCTTTTTTTTTCAACTCATCAGCCGGGTACTTCCTCAGCTCTTTTTCGTGCCGTTGGTTTTGGGAGTGTGTTTTTTCACTACCTCCTTTACTTCATGATGGGCATTTACCTGGGCCTCCAGGGCTTCTACCCGTTTTACCAATTCTTCCCAGTCTTTTTTGCTGGTAAAGCTGAGGTTATCGCTCAGGTTTTTGATGAAGCTTTTCAGTCGCTCTTCCAGTTCCTGCTTTCTGCTTTGAGATTCCTGCTGAAACTCTTCTACGACTTTTTTGCCTTCCTCTTCGGTCATCTTTTCTTTTTCCACCAGTTCGTCAACTGCCTGCTGCAGTTTTTCGGCTGTAAGGCTTACCAGCCCAACACCGGTGTAGAGTACTTTCTTGAGTATGTCTTCCATGGTATAAGTAATTAGTGGTTTTGTTCAACATAAACATATTCTACTCATACTATAACATGAAAGGTGCCAAAAAGGAAGTATGTATATTTGGCAGTATAGGTATTTGGGTTTAATTCATTGAAAATCAGTATATTGTATAAATAGCCAAGAGCCTGGCTGCATACTTGTCATACGTAAATGTCAGTATATAATGCCCGGAAACCGGATAATTTGCTATTAAAATTTCCGGTTTTTGACGCAGGGAAAGGAGTAGCACACTGCGCAATAGAGAACTGTTGGCAAAAAATCTATGGTTGGTTTGCAAGCAAAACCCGTTCACTATGGCCGTTGACAACCTGCCCGCTGGCAAAAGATGCCAGGGGGCGATGAGCATGAACAGGCAAAAAGAACTGTATGCTCAGGCCCGTAGGGCTTTGCTTGCACAGCACATCGCCCTCAACGGCGAGCACCACCGACTTGAGAATAGAATAAATATCAATCACCCAGTCAGAAGCGGGTTTTTGGGTGGATCTTTTTCGGAAAAAGCGTCTTTTTCTCTGAGGAAACTGAACGCTTAGTGCCACACACAGCAGGGATTCCTCCTGCTTGCACGACACTTCCCAGCTCAAAATGGGTACAGGTGCCTTGAGCAGCAGATTGAGGCTTTTGTCCAGCAAAAAACTCAGCTTGTGAATTTCGGCAAAAGCTGCGTTTTTGGGACAGCCCAAATTCAGGTTCACATTAAGTTGGTGGTTATTCTTAGCGTCAAGTACCCAATTGATCAGAAAGGTTTCCAGCTTAGCGTGGTAGTTATGTGTTGCCTTGCGTTTCATGCGTGTAGTCTATGAGCAAAAAATAGCCCTTATTGTAGTACACTGCTATAAAATAACAATGTGTAAAATATATGTAAAAATACATAAAATTTTTTAATAAATGTGTATGAATGGAAAAAATTAGAGATAATCCAGTAGTTTTTAATTGGTGTCAGGCACACAGCTCTGCATCACAGCCAGGGTTTTTTGGGCAATGAGGCTTCTGTCAAACATGCGTTCGGCCAGTTTGCGGCCGTTTTGGCTAAAGGTTTGGCGCAGTTGGGGGTCTTCGGCCAGGCGCAAAATGTTGCGTGCAAAAGCTTCTGTATCGCCTTGTTGGCCAGATAAGCCACATTGGTAGGCGTGCAGGTAGTGAGCCTGCCAACCCTGGTAATTGATGACAATGGGCAGGCCACTGGCCAGGTAATCAAAAAACTTGGTGGCGCCATTGGCCTCTAGCACGGGAAAGGGCGCAAAACACACCAGTCCGATATGGGCGCCTGCCAGTATGTGGGCCACCTGCTGCTGTGGCACTTCGTGCAGAAAGCGGAGGTTTTGTAGCTGCAGGCGGGCTGCCAGCTTTTTTACCCGCTGCAGGTCATTGCCATTGCCCAGAATGGTAAATTGCAGCAGCTGCTTTCCGGCTGCCTGCAGGTAGTGAGCGACCTGCACAATCTGGTCCACGCCGTTGGCCCGGCCCACGGTACCGGCATACAGCACCTGCACAGGCTTTTGGGGCAGGGCCGTACGGGACACAAAGGGCTGAGCCCGGGTATTGACACCGTTGTGTATCACTTCAATTTTGGAGGGGTTTACGCCATGCTGCAGCAGCTGCTGCAGCATGCCTTCCGAGAATACGATGATTTTGCAGGCCTCGCGGTAGAGCAGTTGGGCGCGCCGGTAGAGCCAGCGCACCAGCAGCGGCTGCCGGATGATGCCCATGCCAATGGGCACATCGGGCCATACATCGGCGATCTCAAATACCCAGGGAATGCCGTGATAGCGGGCCAGGCGCCTGCCCAGCTCACCTACCGAAAGCGGAGCCGAGTAGGCCAGTATGAGGTCATAGCCTTTGAGTGTACGGCCCAGCCTCCAGGCCTTAAAAAAAAAGGCCAGAAAGGCCAGCACCCTTCTGCCAAAGGGCATGAGGTGGTGATAGGGCACCTTGACCACCAGCAGCTCCAGGCCCTCATAGCGAAAGCGGCAGGGAAATTTTCCGGCTTTGATGCAGGGGTGTTCAGGGGGAAAGGCAGCATGCGAGCAGAGTATGCTCACCTCATGGCCCTGTTGGGCCCATTGGCGGGCCAGCTCAAAGGAGCGCATGTTGCCGCTGCTGCCCGGCAATACCAGCAATTGTTGCAGGTAAAGGATTTTCATCAGACTCAGGAGCTGACTATTCCACTTTCTTGTTTGGAAAGGGGTTTTTTCACCAAATGAAAGGGTTCAGCTTGTTGTTGCTGCTCGTTGAGCTGCTCCTTCATCCTGGCTATACGGGCGCCTTTGAGGTAGAGATAAGCAAACAGGCTGACCAGTGCAATGGGGTAGAGCGCAAACAGCAGGGAGTATATCGCATCCCAGTCGGGAATGAGCTTCCACATCATGATAGCTAGGAGGCCCGAAATGATGGAGATGCTGCCCAGCATGACAGGCACCATGGCTTCGGGCACCCCCACGCGCACAAGCTGGTGGGTGAGGTGGTCCTTGCCTCCCACAAAAGGCGAACTGCCCCGGCTGATGCGGGCAAAGGTTACGAAAGAAGTATCCATGATGGGGACGAGAAATACCAGCAGGGGAATGAGCCCCTTGCGAATGTGCGACACATTGTCGGGGCTGGCTTCTACATTCCAGAAAAACATAATGCCCACATAGGCCAGCACCAGGCCAATGAACATACTGCCCGTATCGCCCATATAAATGCGGGCGGGCCGCCAGTTCATAAACAAAAAGCCCACAAAGCTGCCGCTGATGGCAATGAGGATGTAGAAGAGGTTGTTCAGGCCCTCCATTGCAATGAGCATGCCCATAGAAATCACTATGATGCTCAGGGCAATGGTGGTGGTAACGGCGTCCATGTTGTCCAGCATGTTGAGGCTGTTCATGATGCCCACCACCCAAAAAATAGTGAGGCCGTAATCGAGTGGCCAAAGGTAGGGTGCCCAGAGGGTAAAAAACTGTATTTGCATGCCAAAAGCCAGCAAAATAACCCCGCAGAGCATTTGGCCGAGAAACTTCAGCAGCGGGTGGGTACCGTAGGCATCATCGGCAAAGCCGATGAGAAAGGCCAGGCTCGCACTGATGAAAAGCCCCAGATACCGGCTTTTGCCCGAGGCCAGCTCGGGATGAATGATCAGCAGCAGAATGGTCGCCAGCAGAAAAGTGATGTAAAAAGAGATCCCCCCCGTGGTGGGTTTGCGGGTGCTGGACCACCTGACGATGTTTTGCGACTGCCGGCTGTCCACCCCAAAATTTCTCGAAAATTTTAGCAGGATTTCATTGAGCAAGTACGAAAAGCCTATGGCGCCTACAAGGATAATGATGCTTTCCATTCAAGCGAGCGATTTAGGTCAAAACTACAAACTTATTTGGGTTTTCTAAAAATTTAAAAACGTTGAGTGTGTAAGAAATCATATAAAAATCAGCCCCATTGGGGAAAATGTAGAAAACCAATGGTACATTTTACAGCCTGAACAGCCACGGCCAGGGCCTTTCAGAAGAAGGCCCGAAGCTGAATGCGGCCGGTGTGTACCACGGGGCGATCCACCGCTGCCCGGCCGTCATAGGTGAGGTTGAGCTCTACATTGGCCAGTATGCGGTAGGCCGTCATGAGCTGCCAGATGGCGTTAAAGCCCTGCTGAAGCCCCTCCCGCAATTCATACTGGCCCGAAAAACTGGCCTCGCCCTGTTGGTTGACATTGACGAGCTCCAGCCGGCCCATGAGCCGGTTGCGGTCCTGGAAGTTCCAGTTGGATTCCAGGGAAAATTTATGGATATGGGCTTTGGCATCCTTTTCGAGTGTATGGGTAAAATTTTGTTTGAATATATAGGTGTAGGAAGAAGAAAAGCGAAATTTGCGGTTAAACTGCAAATTGAAGCGTGGCTCACTCTGTATAAAGCGTATGTGGAAGTTGCGGGACTCAAAATTTTCGGCCAGGCTGCGTTTGCGCCCTGTGCGCAGCTCGTGTTCGAGGCTTTGCTTGCTGCCCAGGTTCAGGCGCTGATGAAAGCGCCAGTAGCTGAGGCTGCGCACCTCCGTGCCGGTGCTGAGGAAGAGCTTGCTCTGGTTGTCGAGGTAGGCAAATTTTAGCTCCCCCACAGGGTGATTTGGGAAAAAGCTGAGGTCCTGCCGGAAAAAAGATGTGGCGTCCAGCAAGGTAGTATCGGCAAACACATCAACCACATTGATGAGAAAGCTCCCCAGGCCACTGCTCCTGCTTTTGTTTTGCGAAAGCCTGAATTGGCTGATCATGCGGGTATTTCGCCACAGCCACAACAGCCCCTTTTTGCCTTTGGGAATCATCTTGCTAAACTCCAGCCGCAGGCTGCCGCTGAGGTTGAGTTTGGTGGTGGGAAACAATTCGCGGCTGGGAATGAGCACACGCACATAATTGGCCACCAGGGGGTTGGTGGAGAGCTGAAATTCGTCCAGGTCCTGCACCCCGTTTCCATTAAAGTCGCCTATGTACTCGTATTGGCCCTGGCCGGGATTTACTTCAATGAACATGAGGTCGCGCCGGGCTACCCCTTCGGAGCGCACTTCATAAAGCAGGTTGCCGCTGAGGCCGCGCTTGTTGTTGAGGTAGCGGGCCTGCAGGTTGGTTTGTATGAGGCGGGTATTGCTGAGGCCCTGTGCAGCAAAGGCGGTATCGCGCAGCCGGAAGTCGCGCAGGGAGAAGGTGTGCTGAAACTGGAAGTTTTTGGAAGGGGTAAAACCGTATTTGAGATAATAGGTATAGGCCAGCGACTTTTCCCGCTTCTTGCCCTGCCAAAAAGCGCGCTCCCTGCGGTAGTTGACCGAGGCGTCCAGCACAAACTTGCGGGTACCGGCCGTACGCAGGAAGGGCGTGAGGTCGAGAAAGGAAAAGCTGCCCTCCCGGCTGGTATCGGCCAGCATTTCGCTCCGGTTTTCAGCCCATAGTTCTACCCCCAGCCGCAGCTTGCCCAGGGGCTGATATACCTCTCCTTCGTGGCGCAGCCAGCGGGAGAAGCGCTGAGCGTGCAGGTCGTTGTTGGCAATATGGGTAAAGGAATAATTGCCCTGCAGCCAGCGGGGCCAGCTGCTGCTGAGGCGATATACCTGGCGGTAGGCCGTGCGCCCTTCGCCCACGTTGCGGTAAGCCGCATCCACCTGCCAGTCGAGTTTGTTTTTATAGCTAAAACCCACCCTCGCTTGCCCTATGCGCTCATCCCGCCGCTCAAAGTCCTGCTCCAGGTTCCATTGCCGGTTGTATTCGGCCTGGTACACCCGGTCGAGATTGGTGTAAGCCCGGCCCACGTACTGAAAGTTCACATCCACAGACATTTGCAGGGAGTCGGCCAGGCGAATGCGTTCCACCGCCAGTCCGCTGCGGGTGGCCAGGTCGAGGTTGTCGTCGTCGTCCAGGCTGGAAAGGCGGTTGAGGTCTTCGGCGCTCAGGGCCGTTTCGGAGTAGAGGCGCATGTGGTCGTTGAGCTGGTAGTGCAGGCCGGCGTCGAGCACCTGGAGCAGGCGCGGCAGTACCCACTGCCGCAGGGGGGCATAGTCGCCCTGGGGGCTGCCGGCGGCTGCCGGGGGCACCCATTTGTAGATGACGCGGTTTACCCCGCGAAAATCGCGGGTGTAAAAGCCCTGGCCCTGCCCCACAAAGCTGAAGCTGATTTTGTACACAGCCGCCGAGTCGGTAGAGAACACATAGCGCTCATACAGCCGGCCGTTGATGAGGGTATCGCGCCTCAGGTAGCGCGTCTGGCCTTCGGCCGCCGAAAAGCCCGCCTCTTCTACCGAAGAGGTAAGTGCCGCCCCACCTTCATCCCCCACCAGCCGCAGGCTGTCACGTATGCGCTGGTAAGCC
>RFHT01000820.1 GCA_003696835.1 Bacteroidota bacterium | reverse complement strand
GGCTTTGACCAGGATGAGCAGGGTAAGCGCTCTGGTTCCCGTTTTCACTTGATCATTGGCCAGCAATTTTAGGCCCGCATTTTGCTCTGAAAGTACAATCATTCACAAGCAGGATAGAAGCTTTTTTTAGATAGTTTGAATGCCAAATCAAACAAAGGGGCCGTAAGCTGCTGATTTGTACAAAAAAATGGGTATTTGGGTACAATTCGTGGTAGATGAAGCCGGCAATATCATCAACCCCAAGGTGGTAAAAGGCCTGGGCTACGGCTGCGACGAAGAAGCCCTGCGCATTGTACAGCTCATGCCCAAATGGAAACCCGGCCAGGTAGGAAGTGAAAAGGTGCCCGTACTGTACACCCTGCCGGTGAGTTTTCGCCTGAAGTAAACCCACCACCCAATAAATGTAACAGGCGCAGTTGCCCGAAAGCAACTGCGCCTGTGCACTTTTGGAGATACCCCAGCTGCTGTGAAATGCTTTGTTTGTTTTTTGAGCGTTCCTAAATCGCCCAAACAAGAGGCAAATATGCAGGCGTATTCCTTACTTGCGCTTTCTGCGCTCGTGCTCTTCCAGCAGTATTTTGCGCAGGCGGATGGATTTGGGCGTTACTTCCACGTATTCATCCTCTCCAATGTACTCCAGGGCTTCTTCCAGGGTAAAGCGTATGGGCGGCGCCAGTTTTGCCTTGTCGTCGGCACCGGCTGCCCGCATGTTGGTGAGTTTTTTGGTTTTAGTGACATTCACCACCAGGTCGTCGCCCCGGCTGTTTTCGCCTACCACCTGCCCGCGGTACACCTCCTCCTGGGGCTCAATGAAAAAGCGCCCCCGGTCCTGCAACTTATCCAGGGCGTAGGCAATGGCCTGCCCCGTTTCGTGTGCGATAAGGGAGCCGTGCTGCCGCCCTTCCATGGGCCCCTTGTAGGGCTCGTAGGCCAGGAAACGGTGCGCCAGTACCGCCTCACCGGCTGTGGCCGTGAGCATTTCATTGCGCAGGCCGATGAGGCCGCGCGAGGGAATGCTGAAGCGCAAAAAGGCCCGCTCGCCACGCAGCTCCATACTCAGCAATTCCCCTTTTCGGCGGGTAACCATGTCAATGGCTTTACCCGCAAGCGACTCGGGCAGGTCCACCGTAAGCTCTTCTACCGGCTCACATTTTTGGCCGTCTATTTCTTTGATGATCACTTTGGGCTGGCCCACCTGCAGCTCGTAGCCTTCGCGGCGCATGGTTTCTATGAGCACCGACAAGTGCAGTATGCCCCGCCCATACACCATGAAAGCATCGGCCGAGTCGGTGGGCTCTACCCGGAGGGCGAGGTTTTTTTCCAGCTCGCGCTCCAGGCGCTCCTTCAGGTGCCGGGAGGTGACGTATTTGCCTTCTTTGCCAAAAAAGGGGGAGTTGTTGATGCTGAAGAGCATGCTCATGGTGGGTTCGTCTATGGCAATGGGGGTGAGGCCCTCAGGGCTTTCGGGGTCGGTTACCGTATCACCGATTTCGAAATCTTCCAGCCCTACCAGGGCGCAAATTTCCCCTGCCTCCACAGCTTCCACCTTTTGCCTGCCCAGGCCTTCAAAGGTGAACAGCTCCCGGATCTGGGCCCTGCTCACCTTTCCGTCGCGTTTGACCAGGGCCACCTGCATGGGCGCCCTGAGGCGCCCGCGGCTGAGCCGCCCAATGGCAATGCGCCCCACATAAGAGGAATAGTCCAGCGAGGTGATCTGCAACTGGGGCGTGCCCTGCCCAACACTGGGCGGCGGAATGTGCTCCACAATGAGGTCCAGCAAATAGGTGATGTCTCCCCCTCCCCGCTGCCAGTCTTCGGCCATCCAGCCCTGCTTGGCCGAGCCGTAGGCCACCGGAAAATCCAGCTGCTCCTCTGTGGCGTCCAGCTCAAACATCAGTTCAAACACCGCCTCCAGCACCTCTTCGGGCCGGCAGTTGGGTTTGTCCACCTTATTGATCACCACGATGGGCTTCAGGCCCATGCCCAGGGCCTTTTGCAGCACAAAACGCGTTTGCGGCATGGGGCCTTCAAAGGCATCTACCAGCAGCAGTACCCCATCGGCCATGTTGAGCACCCGCTCCACCTCGCCCCCAAAGTCGGCGTGGCCAGGCGTATCTATGATGTTGATCTTGTAGTCCTTGTAGCGTACGGCCGCATTTTTGGCCAGTATGGTAATACCCCGCTCTTTTTCCAGCTCGTTGTGGTCCAAAATCAATTCGCCCGGCTGTTCGTGCGCCTTAAAAATCTGACTTTGTACCAGCAGCTTATCTACCAGGGTGGTCTTTCCATGATCTACATGTGCAATGATGGCGATATTTCTCAGTTGTTGCATAAATTTTCTTCAAAACTTGATAACGGCCGCAAAGATAACTCCATTGTGGCGGAATACCGAACAATGCCCAAAATTTTCCTTCTCCGCCTCCCGGCCAGGGGCAGGCAACCTTTTAGTTTGTATATGCGTAAAAATTATTAACACACTATATATTTTGTTCAACATAAATTCTGGAAAAATGATGATACCCATCCGTCCTCCCGTTCCGCCCATTTAGGCGCTATAACCGCTCAGGATTCATCGCTTCAAAGCACAAAACATACCAACGGATGCTCCGGCATCCGTTTTTTTGATGCCCCAGGGAGGCAGTAAAGAAACGCTGCGGCTGTAACTTTTAAAAAAAATCGGATTAATCTACTAACCACATGCAACCTGGCTTCTGCTGCAAAAGTCTTTAACCCGACAAGCAAATTCAAACGACCATCATTTTTGGAAAACTCACTGACAATTAAATTAACAACATTTATTATGAAAAGGATCGCATTTCTTTTGGTAGCACTGATGGCCTGCCAGCTCATAATTGCTCAAAATGAATTTAAGTTTGGTCCGGTAATAGGCGTAAATACCACTTCGATCAAACCCGCAGACCTCACTGACCTGGAGGGCCTCAAAATTCGGGCCCAGGAGGGACAGCTCGGCTACCGCGTAGGCATGTTTGCCCGCATTCCCATGGGCAACCTCTACCTGCAACCTTCTCTGATACTGCGCACGGCTACGGCCCAGTACACCTTTGAAGACCTGGGCAGCCCCAACAACATCCAGTTTAAAGACGAAAATTACCTCAATTTTGATGTACCGGCTGTATTGGGTGCCAAATTGCTGTTTTTGCGCCTGCATGCAGGGCCTGTGGCCAGTATTCGCCTCAACACCAACTCCAAAGCCTTCGACCGCGACGGCTACGAGCGCACCTTCGACCGCGTAAACTGGGGCCTGCAGCTGGGGACGGGCGTGGACATCTGGAAATTTGCCCTGGATGTGAACTATCAGATGCCCATCGTGGCCGGCCAGGACGGCGTACGGGTCAACGGGCAGGACTACGTACTCAACAGCGAAAAAGGCCAGCTCATGATCAGCCTGGGATTTGCCCTGTAGTTTCAGCCATTTTTTGACATAATAGGTTAATTGTAAAGCGTACGGCAGTAGTTGCCGTACGCTTTTTGGGTTTTGGGGGGGCTTCAGCCGCCGCCGCCGGCAAGGAAAAAGGCCTGGCAGCTATCATAAGGCTACCAGACCCGAAAAGAGAGGGAGGGTGAACCTCTCATGCACTCCCGTTTATATTTTTTGATTGAGCCGGG
>RFHT01000020.1 GCA_003696835.1 Bacteroidota bacterium | reverse complement strand
GTTTTTCTTTTTTTTTTTGGTAGATTATTAAGTGTATAAATGTATTTGACAAACTTTATTTTTCGTATATTACATATTTAACTCAGGTTTATAATATAGGAGGCCTATAAGTGAATATTTAACCATTTTATGGCGGTTTGTTTGACAAACATTCAAAATACCTCATTTCTTCATCTGAGGGGTTTTTTCTTATGTCGAAAAAATGTCATTCTACAGGAAGTGAATGCGTGATTTAATTTTTATATCTGTTCCTATTAAAAAGAGTTTGCAGCTTCTGTGAGGTTGTAGGCCGTTTTTATGTTTTGGAAACCAAAGTATTATGCTAGTTTTTATATCAAACATCACAATTTTTAACATCAAACGGAGATGATATCTGCTTTCCCCCATCAGTTTCTGGTTGACCTGACCCTAATGGGTAAAGAAGTCAACCTGCCCACGTATCTGCGCGAGCTTATCAGGCAGCGCGATATAGCGGATTTCGAAAAGTTCGAGGAATTCCTCACACAGGAATTGTCAAATGCTCCCCTTCAAAGCCAACAAACAGTTGACTATTTTCTGTTTTTGGCAAATCAGGGGCTGCAATACTATTTTTACCGTACCGATCACGAAGGATTTGGACACAGCCTGGAAATACTGAAACACAGGCTGGTATCGCTGAGGAATGTACAGCAGGCCCATGTAAACACAAAAGGCTGGCAACAGTACCTCGAGCTGGCCGAGACGGCCTTCCTCAGAACGCTGAGGCATATTTCCATTGAAGCTTATGAGGCCAAAATCGATGAGCTCGACTGGAGTTTGTTCGACAAAACGCTCATTGCTTACGTTTCCAGGCTGATTGGGTATGTGTATCTCAACGAGGAGGAGGAAGAGCAATGCGGCAAGTCCAGACTGTGGCTGCAAAAGTCTATACATGAAAGTGATTTCGAACACAACCTGGCCAACCACCTCTTCATGGCCGGCTACTACCTCAAGCATGCCAATGCTGACAATGTGGCTCGCCTGAACAAAATTGTCAACCACCTCAGGGCAGGTATGGACAAGCTTTCAGAGGCTGGGCTGGGCATTTACTTTAGCAGCAGTGTGTTTGAACTCGAAACCCTCATCCTGAATAAACAGTTTGCCCACTTCGACGACAACCTTACCCGCCTGGAATTTTGCCAACAGCAAATCCGGGAGGTTGAAAGCGCTTTTAACAAACAGAAAAACCTGCCGGCCTACTCCCAGACCGTCATACTCAATGCCATCGCACGCCTCTACGAGCAGCTCTATCACATGACCAATGATGACCTCGAGCAGGCAAGCTTTGCCAAATATGCCCAGCGCTACATAGACCGGGCCATCGAGCTGGCTGAACAAACCCACGACCAGGTAAATCTCATGCTCCTGCGCCTTGAAAAGGGAGAAATCGCCGTTTCAACTCAATCTCAGCTTACAGAAAAAGAAACCAAAGAAGTTGTTCAGTTTTTCAAAAAATCAGCCAGCTACCCCCTATATATCCGGGCGATAAACAATTACATCAAGTTATTGCAGCGCAACGATACGGCCAACAAAACTTACGACCTGCTAACAGATGTATTTAAGCTCGGTAGCAAACGCATGGAGCAGGGAGGTTTTTATCTCATCTGCTGTGGGCTTCGCCTGGCCAACGACGTCTTCCTCGAGGAAACCGAAAAGCCAGGCGTCTCCTGGATGATCCACCTGCTGGATTCCTTCTTCGAGCGCCTCAAAAAAGTCATTGATTCTATGGACGAGTACATCCCCCGGGTGGGCAAGTCGCTCATAGAAACTTTCAGAAGCGAATTTATTCGCTTCGAGCCGGTCTCCCATTTTAATATCAAAACGTACTTCATCTACCAGCTCTATGAAATTAAAATGATGCGGATCGGTGCCATGCTCTACGGCGACCAGCACTCCCTCACCCTGGCCAACAAGCTCATTGCTGAGCTGGACAACCCCAACAATCCCCTGCATTTCATCCATGCTGACTGGGAGGAATTCAAAAAGGTACCCAACACCGTACGCAACAACACCCTCAACAAATGCATCAGCATCTCCAAGGGCGACCTGCCACTGGCTGCTGAACACCTGGACTTCTCCTACAGAAACCTGCGCAGCTACATCACCTTCAAAGAGGTCAACCGCTTGGGGTTCTTCCTCGATCTGCAGCAAACCGACAACAAACAGCTCGAACAGGGCATCCGCTACATGTTTTACGACCTGTACAAGCGGGGCACCATTTTCGAAGTCGTATTTGATATGCCCAAATTTCTGGTAAAATATGCCAAAAAAGGCTTTTACTCCCAGGACCTCGAGCGCGAGCTCAACATCAAGGGCACTACGGCAAAGAAGTACATCAAGATCATGATGGAGATCAAGCTCATTCGCCAGGACAAAACCACGGGGCGTAAGCATTATTACCGCCTCATACGTGAAAACATCATGAACCGCCTGGGCAAAGACCTGAATACCCTCATTGAACCACAGCAGGAGTATTAGGCCCACTATTCCGGCCTGATATGATAAAAAACACCCCGAAAATTCGGGGTGTTTTTTTTTGAATCACCGGCTTTATGTTTTCTTTTGTAGAAACTTCAAACCCATTTTCCATGCATCCATCAAATATTAACAGACGAAAGTTTATCACTACCAGCCTCAAAGCTTCTGCCGCAGGCCTTGCCCTGGCCGGCAGCTTCCCCGCCAAAAGCTATGCCCGCATTCTGGGCGCCAACGACCGCCTCAATATAGGCGTTATTGGCTGTGGAGGCATGGGTAGTGGCCATATCAACGCCCTGATGGGCATGAAAGCCTCCGACAACATTGACATACTGGCCGTATGCGATGTGTATGACAAACGCCGCGACCAGGCTGCACAACTCACCGGAGCGCCCGGTTTTCGCCACTACCAGCGGCTCATAGATATGAAAGAGCTGGACTACCTGCTCATCGCTACTCCCGAGCACTGGCATCACCGCATTGCCATGGATGCCCTGGATGCGGGCAAGCACGTGTATGTGGAAAAACCCATGACCCACACCATCAAAGAAGCCCTGCAACTGGTAGAAAAAGTGGAACAAACTGGCCTGAAACTGCAGGTGGGCGTTCAGGGCATGTCTGACGATTCCTACCTCACCGCCAATCAATACATACAGCAGGGGGTATTGGGAAAAATCATGATGGCCCATATCGATTACTCCCGCAACGGCAACCTCTGGCAATACGAAATTGACCCTGACGCCCGCCCGGGCGTCAACCTCGACTGGGAGCTGTGGCTGGGCCCGGCGCCCAAGGTGCCCTGGGATCCCAAGCGTTATTTCCAGTGGCGCCGATACTGGGACTATTCCGGTGGCGTGGCCACTGATCTCTTTATTCACCGCCTTACCCGCATACTCAAAGCGGTGGGCCTGCAAATGCCCCAATACGTAACTGCGGCTGGCGGGTATTACTACTTCACCGGCCCCGACAAGGCCGAGGTTCCCGATACCTTTAACATGATGCTGGATTACCCCGGCGGGCCTACCGTCATGCTGGTTTCCACTCAAAAAAACAATACTCCCATCCGCCACCTCATCCGCGGCGACAAGGCCACGCTGGAATTTACCCGCACGGGCTTTGAGATCACCCCACAAAAAGTTGCTGGGGAAAACCTCATCAGCGGGACGGGCGAAAAATTGCCCGTGGACGAAGAAGGGGTACTGAGACACGTCAAAACCGGGGCCGAAGACATCACCCTGCACCACCGCAACCTCATGGCCGCCATACGCGAGGGCGCACCCCTCAATTGCGACGCCAAACTGGGCCTCTACGGCATGGCTGCCTGCAAAATGGGCGTAATGTCATTCCGCAAACGGCGCTACTATATGTGGGACGAGCAGAGGCAAAAACCCCTGAAGGCCAAAGCCTGATACAAAACCCCCGCCAGCGCACTGATTTTCTCTTTTTGATTGCCAGCTTCTCATTTTGGGAAAAAAAACGGGGGCATTCAATCCCAATCAACTGAAAATCAATGCGTTGTTTTTGGGGGAATGGTTTTTGGCATGATGCAGTATATATCACAGCATACAGCCACATGGGCGCTGTGGTATAGACGGCTAAAAGTTTTGTATATACATTTCCTGCGATCAACACTTGAGGGAAATGAATTTGAAAAAGGAGATTCCCATTGCGGAATCTCCCTTTTCTTTTTTGCCCCTCTTCCTATTCTCACTGCCCTTTGGGGCTCATCAGCTGTCCATTGCATGCTGCCTCTTGCTCCCTCACAACACAATGTTCACAATGCGGCCGGGCACCACGATCACCTTGCGTGGCGTTTTGCCATTGGTGTAAGAACGTACCTTTTCATCGGCCAGGGCAATTTCTTGTACCTCTTCGCGGGCCGCCTCAGCCGAGGCCTGTATGCGGGTACGTACCTTTCCGTTGATCTGAACGGGGTATTCGATGGTATCTTCCACCACATAGCGCTCCTCCCATTGGGGGAAAGGCACCCCTAAAATGGAGGGCTGGTTACCCATGCGCTCCCACAGCTCCTCACTGATATGAGGCGCAAAGGGGGCCAGGGCAATCACAAATGGCTCCAGCAGGGCACGCTTACGGCTATTGAGCTTACTCATTTCCTTCACAAACACCATAAATGCCGGCACACAAGTGTTAAAAGCCAGGCGCTCTATGCCTTCCTCCACCTTTTTGAGCATGCGGTGCAAGGCCTTGAGCTCGGCTTCTGTGGGAGGGGCATCCTCTACCAGGCATTGTCCGGCTTCATCTATAAAAAGCGACCAGGTGCGCTTGATGAAGTTGCCTACTCCGCTGATGCTGTCGGTATTCCAGGGCTTGGCCATTTCCAGCGGGCCCAAAAACATTTCGTACAGCCGCAGGGTATCGGTACCATAAGCCTCGCACACCTCATCGGGGTTTACCGTATTGTAGAGCGACTTGGACATCTTCTCCACCCGCTCCAGGGTGATAAATTCCCCCTTGTCATTGAGGCGAAACTTAAGTTCGGGCTGTTTGGTATGGGCTTTATAGGCCTCTACGTCCAGGCGGTTGTTGTTCACCAGGCCGATATACACGTGTATTTCGTCGTATTCTTCCTCCAGTTTGTCGGGGGGAATGAGGTCAGCCGAAACAAATTCGCCAGTTTGCTTGTGCCGGTATGCCAATTGGGAAACTCCCTGAATTTTTCCCTGGTTGACCAGTTTCTGGAAGGGTTCTTCCACCGAAACCTCGCCCATGTCGTACAGGAACTTGGTCCAGAAACGGGAATACATCAGGTGGCCTACTGCATGCTCGGTACCCCCCACGTACAAATCCACGGGCATCCAGTATTGTTCGCGCTCCCGGCTTACAAAGCGTTCGTCATTGGCGGCATCGGGATAGCGGAAAAAGTACCAGCTGCTGCCGGCCAGGCCGGGCATGGTGTTGAGGTCGCGCACACCACCATCGGGGGTGCGCACCCAGTCTTTGGCTCTGGCCAGGGGCGGGTCTCCTGTTTCGGAGGGTTTGTAACTCTCAATTTCGGGCAAAACCAGGGGCAATTCCGACTCATCCAGTGGGTAGGCAATGTCGTTTTTGTAATAGATGGGCGTAGGTTCCCCCCAGTAGCGCTGGCGCGACCAGATCACGTCCCGCTGGCGGTAGGTAACTTCCCGCCTGCCAATGCCTTTTTCCTCCAGCTTGTTGATGATCACTTCAATGGCATCAGCTGCTTTGAGCCCATTGAGAAAATCGGAGTTGACCATGATGCCCTCCTTGCTGGTATAGGCCTCCTTGCTGATGTCGCCTCCACTGATAACTTCTACGATTTTGATGCCGAATTTTTTGGCAAACTCGTAGTCGCGTTCGTCATGGGCAGGCACTGCCATGATGGCGCCCGTGCCGTAAGTAATCACCACATAGTCCGAAATCCATATTGGCAGGCGCTCGCCTGTGAAGGGGTGCAGGGCATAGCCGCCCGTCCATACGCCGGTTTTGTTGGTATCGGCAATGCGGTCCTTTTCCGGGCGGTTGGCTGCCCAGGCCACATATTCTTCTACCTCTGCGCGGCGGTCGTCGGTGGTAATTTTTTCCACCAGCGGGTGCTCCGGCGCCAGCACCATAAAGGTATTGCCAAAAAGGGTGTCGGGCCGGGTAGTAAACACCTCTATGGTGTCCTCCACGCCTTCTACCTGATAGATAATGCTGGCCCCTTCCGAGCGTCCAATCCAGTTGGTTTGCATGGCTTTCATGGACTCAGACCAGTCGAGGGTCTCCAGGCCCTGCAGCAGACGGTCGGCATAAGCCGTAATGCGCAGCATCCACTGCTTCATTTTGCGGCGTTCCACGGGGTAGTTGCCCCTTTCGGAGCGCCCGTCCTTCACCTCTTCATTGGCCAGCACCGTACCCAGGGCCGGGCACCAGTTTACCAGGGCATAGTCGAGGTAGGCCAGGCGATATTGCATCAGCATATCGGCCTGCTCTTTTTCACTCATGGCCTTCCATTGTGCTGCCGTAAACACCTCTTTGTAATCAGTAGCTGCACGAATGCCTGCATTGCCCTGGCGCTCAAATATCTCCACCAGCTCTGTAATGGGTCTGGCCTTCTCCTGGGATTTGTCGTACCAGTGCTTAAACAGCTGGATGAAAATCCATTGCGTCCATTTGTAGTATTCGGGATCGGAGGTACGCAGCACGCATTCGGGGTCGTAGTGAAAGCCCAGGCGCTCCATCTGCTGCAGGTAACGCTCGGTATTGCGGCGGGTTGTCTCGGCCGGATGCACCCCATGCTGTATGGCGTACTGCTCGGCTGGCAGGCCAAAGGCATCGAAGCCCATGGGATGCAATACATTATAGCCTTTGGCGCGCTTGTAGCGCGTTACGATATCCGTGGCAATATAGCCCAGCGGATGGCCCACGTGCAGGCCCGCCCCGGAAGGATAGGGAAACATGTCCAGCACGTAGTATTTGGGCTTTTCTGATATTTTCTCAGCAACAAAGGAGCGGTTTTCCTTCCAGTATTGCTGCCATTTCTTCTCGGTATTTCTAAAGTCGTATATCGCCATTTTGTTTGTCAGTTATAAAGAGAGAACGGAAAATACGCGGGATTCATCAATTTCCCCCTTCCAATATACATGCCGCAATGGGGTATATTGTTTTCAAGCTGCGAATTTAGCAGGAAATACGGGGAATTACCAGCGATAAATGCGCTTTGTGTATCCACTCTTTAACCGACACTACCCCAAAGTAAAAAGGCAGCCTGTGCCCAGGCTGCCTCTACCGCGTTGCATGTCTATGCTTGATGGAAAGCTTTGCAGGGGCTCAGAGCCCACTGATGTATTTCATTCTTTCTTTGTTGGACACCTTGCGGATGATTTTCCATTCATCCCCTTCCTTGATGAGGGAGAGGTAGTCGGTGAGGGTGGCCTTGTAGTCCCTGAAGTAAATTTCTACCTTGGCCAGGGCTACATTGCCCGCGGCCCGCACAAAGCTGAGGCGGTAGCGGCGTTTGAATGCCCCGCCTTCCTTTGCCGTATAGCCTGCCACATAGGCGTCCCGGCTTTGCAGGCGCAGCCCCTGTATGTCGTCCAGATAGGCCATGATGGCCTCAGGATGCAGGGCTGCCTTCATACCGGCCCCGTCGCGCTTGGAGCCACTTTTGACGTATTGCCGGATGGTTTTTTCAATTTTTTCCACATCCACTGCACTCACCTCCCAATTGGGTTGGCCATAGAAGGCAGCATGCTGCTTGTAGGAAACCCGGCTGATGATGCGCCATTGTTCTCCCACTTTCAGCAAAGAGAGAAAGTCGTGCAGTTCCTTACCGTTGCGGTCGTAGTAAATCACCGTTTCGGCAAAGGCAGCCGTGCCGCTTATATCGAGCTGCTTGATTTCCAGCCTGCGTTCATACTTGATATAGCTGTCGCGGTCGATCAGGGCGAAAAAATCAGACACCGGCATCTGGCTGAGCTTCCCGCTCTGCTTGTCGATGAAGGCAAAAGTTGCCTGTGGATGATAGGCCTGTCTGAGCTCGGCAGAAGAGCCCATGTTTACCGCCTCAAAGTAATAGTTCAGCGTGCGAAGAATGGCCTGTTTATCTTCCGGGCCGGTACTGAAGGCCTGGCCACCTACACACAGCAAAAGAGCGGTACAGCAAAGGGAAAAAAGGTTCTTTCTCATGATTGTCGGTAAATTTGTTTTTGATTGGGTGAATCCAAACAAACCTACAAACACCCTCTGCAGACAGCCAAAAAAATTAGCCCGAAGAAATACCCTATACGCCTGAAAGTGAGGATGTAACGCTCTGCGGCAGTGGCCGTATTAAACCATCCCTATGGCAAAAGTTACATCGAAAAAGCATATTTATATCTGAAAAAAACAGCCGTTTGGCTAAATTTCAGGAACAAAATATCCCAGAGGCAGGGAAGGAGAAGTGGCGGAATGAGAAGCGTAAGGAATACCAGACAAAGCGTCCTGACAAAATGCATGCTCAATGTAGTAAAATAGTGGAAATTGTGTATTTTTGAAAGAAAAGTGACTGAAATTATAAACAAATACTTTTTATTTAATCCTTCAAATTTGGAAGAAATTTTTTTGTCCCAAAAAAAAATGCGATATTACCGAAGCGTGAACTTAGTAAGACTAAAGAACTGCTAATCAGATGATAAACGTCTATGATTGTGCCTATGACACTCAAATTGTAAAGTTATTTTTTAACCCTAAAACCAACTCATGCCTATGGTGTAAATCTCTTCTAATACCTTGTTCCCATTTGTAATGTTTCGTACGGTTTTCACTTAATTTTCTTGTCAATTATCTCCTATTTTTGTCCACTGATGAATTTAAACACATCATCTTATGAATTCCTTGTCCAGATTACTCCTGTTGTCCTTCCTGTTATTTCTATGCAAGCATTCCAACAGTAGCAGCCCGGCCGCGTATTTTGCGTTGTCCGGGGAATTGACTATTGGAGGAAGCCAGCATTCTGCTTCCGGGCTCCGTTTGCAGGCCTCTTTTGAACACGAGCAGGTCCAGCTCCACTGGACCAGCCAAGATACCCAAAAAGGAACTTACTTCGTCATACAGCGCAGCACCGATGGCCGCGACTGGGGATTTATTGGCGGACTGGCCATGACTACCCCAACAAACAAGCTTTCTGAGTTTACTTTTTCCGATCAGCGAATAGATTCACCTGTTTATTATTATAAGCTCAAACGGGTAAATCCCACCGGCGAAGTTGTTTTCTCCAATGCGGTGATGGTAAACACCACCTTTGCTCCCCAAATTGTGCTGACGCCCAATCCCGTACAGGCAGAGCTTCAGTTGCAACTACCTGCCTGCCCGCTTGAGGGCTGCATCATTACCCTAACCAACTACGCCGGCCAGGTGGTCCTCGTCAAAGAGCTTCCCCCTTCAGCTGCACCCTTCCATACTCAACTCGAAACCCGGCAGTTGCCCACTGGTATGTACTGGATCAGCATATTGGCTGACAGACAACGATTTGCAAGAAGGCTACTCAAGCTCTAAGATATGCTGAAACCTTGACGCTGCACCCAATACGCCTCTTTTCTTCGCCACACGTGAGAGACACACTTGTCTTTTCGCGATTTTTTTTGCACCTTTGCTTACAGTGTAATAATTTCTACCATAAAAAATGGGCATACAGGAAAGAAGACAAAGAGAAATAAGCGCACAAATTGCGAGTATTCTCCAGGCTGCCAGAAACCTCGCCCGCCGCGATGGCTGGCCCAAAGTATCCATACGCAAAATTGCCGCCGCCATTGAATACACCCCTCCAGTAATTTACGAGCACTTTGCCAGCCGCGATGCCATACTGGTAGAACTGGAAAAACGGGGCTTTGAGCTACTCAAAGGCAAGCTGGAGCGGGCTGCCGAGGCCGAGCCCGCTCCGGAAAAGCAGCTTATGTCCCTGTCGCTGGCCTACTGGCGCTTTGCCCTGAATGATTCCGACCTCTACCAACTAATGTTTAACCTCGAAGGCAACAAGTCTTCGGTTTACAGCCTGCAGTCGCTGCGCGAGGCAGGGCAGCCGGTGGCCGACTGCCTCAGGAGGCTCAACCCCTTTCCCACTGAAGCCGACCCTTTGTTTTTCAACTGGTGGGCCCTGGTACACGGCTTTGTGAGCCTGTACATGTCGGGTCAGGTGCCAGTGAGCCAGGTGAAATTTGAGCAGCATTATGAGGCGGCCATACGAAGGTTTTTAAAAGCCGTCAATTAATTTTATCTTGTTTGTTCCAAACCCCCTTATCCCATGAAGCACCTACTGCTCTTTTGTGTCTGTCTGATCTTTTCTTTTGCCGATGCCCAAATCAATCCGGAGCGCATCACCATTGTGCGCGACCAGTGGGGCATCCCCCACATTTATGCTCCTACCGATGCCGAGGTGGCCTACGGCCTGGCCTGGGCCACTGCCGAAGACGATTTTTACAGCATGCAAATGCAAATGCTGGCCGTCAAGGGCATGCTGGGCCTGGCCCTGGGCAAAGAAGGTGCCTTTATGGATGTGGCGGTGCACCTACTGGGTGCCCATCAGATCGTGGAAGACCGCTACGAGCAGGACCTTTCGCCTGGCTTCCGTGAGGTACTGGAAGCCTATGCAGCCGGGGCCAATGCCTACGCTCAAAGCCATCCGGAGGAAGTACTGCTCAAGAAGGCCTTTCCCATTAGCGGCAAGGACATCATTAAGGGCTATGTGGTGGGCGTGGCCCAAATGACCGGGGTGGAAAAAAGCCTGCGCCAAATTTTGGGCGGCAAGCTCGAGCTACCTGCTCCTGCCGAAGCCGGCCCGGCTGGCTCCAACGCCTTTGCGGTGAGCCGCCGCAGAACCACCGACGGCAAAACCTACCTGGCCATCAATTCGCATCAGCCGCTGGAAGGGCCTACTGCCTGGTATGAGGTTCACTTGTGTAGCGAGGAAGGCATGAATCTCATGGGTGCCACCTTTCCCGGCGGAGCCACCATTTTTTTGGGTACCAACGAATACCTCGGCTGGGGACACACCCTCAACTACCCCGATCTTTCCGACATTTACCAACTGCACATGCACCCCACCGAAAAGCTCACCTACCGCTTCGACGGCCAGTGGATAAAGCTCCAGCCCTACTATACCAAAGCCCGCATCAAGGCTATGGGCTTTCTACGACTAGGGGCCAAACAAAAATTTTATCAGAGCAAGTACGGCGTTACCTTCGAAACTCCCCAGGGGTTTTTCTCCCTGCGCTTTCCGGCCAACCGCGACATACGCGCCGCCGAGCAATGGTTCCGCATGGGCAAAGCCACCAATTTTGAGGAATTTATGCAAGCCCTCAACATGCAGGGCCACATTGGCATGAACCTGGTGTATGCCGACCGCGAGGACCATCTGTTTTACATCAGCAATGGGCGTTTTCCCATACGCGACCCCCACTACGACTGGAAAGGCGTATTGCCAGGTGATACTTCTGCCACCCTGTGGCAGGACCAATACTATCCCCTCGACAGCCTGCCGCATGTATTGGACCCCCCTTCGGGTTTTGTGTATAACTGCAACCAAACGCCTTTTCTGGCCTCCGGCCCAGGCGACCAGCCCGATCCTGCCCGCACTCCTGCCACTACTGGCTATCAAGCCCCTGAGTATGACAACAACAGGAGCGTGCGCCTGCGTATGCTCATGCAGCAGCATCCCACCCTCAGTTATGAAGATTTCAAGCGCATCAAGTTTGACCGTGCCTACCATACTCCCCTGCTTTCGGCCCGAAAGCTGGAAGCTATTTTTCATCTGGATGAAGCAGCTTATCCCCAGGTGGCCGAAAGCATACGTCTGCTAAAAAGCTGGGACCGGGTAACCCGGCCCGAAAGCGAAGCAGCCAGCATTTTCTTGCTGGTACTCCGGCATCTTGGACAAAAAATACCCTGGCACAGCCTGGATCAGGGCGATGAACTCACCACCGAATTACTGATCGAGGCCCTGGAGCAGGCCCAACAACACCTGCTTACCCACTTTGGCAAAGTGGCGGTACCCCTGGGCGACATGCAAAGACACCAACGGGGGCAGGTGGACCTGCCCATAGGCGGAGGCCCCGATGTGCTGGCAGCCATTCACACCCGGCCCATAGAAAACGGGCGTTTTAAGGCACGGGCCGGCGACTCCTACATTTCTTTGGTGCGCTTTTCTTCCGATGGGGTAGAAATAGAATCGCTCAATGCCTATGGTAGCTCGGCCAAGCCTGGCAGCCCCCATTACACCGACCAGATGCAGCCTTTTGTGCAGCAGCAACTCAGGCCCATGACCCTCGAGCGCGAAAAAATATTTAAGGAAGCCGAACGGATTTATCATCCCCGCTAATACCCATTTTTTTCACTGAAACTCCTACAATATGGCGCTCTCCCCACAGCCAGACTGGAGCAAGTTTAGCGTAACGTGAGTTCGGGATAGCCTGAGGCATTTTTCTAATAAGAATAGCATTTCCCTGTTTGCAGAAGTCAGAAGCCTCTTACTAACTTTTCTAAAACAGGAAGCTGATTTCTTGAGAAGAATAGTTATTTTAATACAGCATATACCTGCTGCAAAAAAGG
>RFHT01000819.1 GCA_003696835.1 Bacteroidota bacterium | reverse complement strand
TATTGCTGTAAGTTACTCCGTCAAGAGAAAACTCATATCCGGGCGTGCCGCCTTCGGCAGTGGCGGTGAGCCTGCCGGTGGCATTTCCAAAACAATCCACATCCTGTACCTCACTTACACCAGCCAGCAGCATGGGCGGCTCGCTGATAGTAAAAGTGGTATCCAGGCTGCAGCCGATGGCATCCTGCAGGCTGAGGGCGTAGGTGCCGGGCGCAAGTCCCGTCAGGCTGGCGCTGCTGGCGCCATGGGCCCAGTTGTACACATAGCCTCCTGCACCGCCAGCGGAGGTGAGGGCAATGCTGCCGTTGTTGGCTCCAAAGCAGCTGGCATCCTGCAGCTGGGCGCTCAGGCTCAGCTCCGGATTGATGGCCACAGTGACGGGCCGGGAGGTGGTGGTGCCACAGAAGTTGGTGGCGGCCACGGTATAGCTGCTGGTGGTCGTCGGGGCTACTTGTATGCTGGAAGTGGTATCGCCTGTGCTCCAGCTGTAGCTGGTGGGCACTGAGTCGTTGGCCACCATGGCCAGCAGGTTGGTTGCATCGCCCGGACTACAGAGTACGGTGTCGTTGCTCACACTGAGCTGGGGCGGGCTTTCGTAGTGCACATTGATGGTATCGCTTTCCACGCAGCCGTTTCCGTCCGTTACTTCTACCGTATATACCCCCGGACTGGTCACATTATAGGTGGGGGCAGTGGAGTTGTCCTGCCACTGGTAAGTGGCATTGGGCGTGGTGGCATCCAGCAGCAAGCTGGTGTTTTGGCACAGGGTGGTATCCTCAGCGGGAAATTCGGCTCCCGTGGGCGGAAAGAAGCCCACGTGCAGGGTGTCGTGCAACACGCAGCTGCCCTTGGTGGCTATGAGGGTATAGGTGCCGCTGTCGGTTACCGCCAGGGTTTGGCCGGTGCTGCCGTCGCTCCACAGATAGGTATCTTTGTCGTCATCGGCATCTAGTATGACGGTATCGCCCCGGCAGACGACCTGGTCGGGGCCCAGGTTGAGGGTGTTGAAGCCAGAGAAATAGCCAAAACGGCTGCCTGTAACGGCCCCGCCATTGATGATGCCCAGGTGGAAGAGGTCGGTGTTGTTGGTGAGGGAGCTCACGGCGCCTACGGGTACCTCAGCAGTGGAGAAGGTCAGCTGGGCGTACATCCATTCGCCCGCCGTGCCCGGCACGGGGGCAAAGGCCGTAGCCGGCACCAGTGCCGGGTTGCCGTTGAGCAGGAAGTCGCCTTCGGCTCCGGCTTTCACCATGATGTTGAGGCCCATGGACTCCGTGGTGGAGCGGGTAAAGCCAATCTGGTTGGAGCCGGTGCACTCCACGGGCGGCAAAATGGCGCCGCCTACTTCACAGCCAAAGCCGGAGGCGTGCAGCACATAAGCAGGGGCCGAAGTTTCTATAAAAGCAGCCGGGTCGTTCACCTGGTAGGTATAGGTTTGGCCTGCGTTGAGGGTAGCCACAAACGTGCCATTGATGGTGAGGGTGGTATTGTCCTGGGTAGCCAGAATAAAGGCGTGCTCCAGGCCGGGGTCCATGAAGCCCCGCATCACGATGTAGGTGGTGCCCGTCACATGCACCGGCACCAGCTGGTCGCCCATCACGTCGGCACAGGTACCTATGCGCAGCAGATCGTCTTTAATGGTCACGGCTATGGGCTTGTCAGATACCACGTGTGAGCCTCCGAGGTGGCGGGCTGCACTGGTGCTGAAGGCGCGGGCCGAGTAGGTTTGCCCTCTGTTGAGGGTAATGGTATAAGGAATACCGGCCGAATGACCTACCACGTGATTGGTAGGAGTAATGGTGATGGTGGTATTGTCTTCGGTGGCCACAATGTCAAAGGCCGAATAGGGCACCGGGTTATAAGCATTGCTGTTGGTCCACAAATTCTGAAAGGGCGTATAAAACTCCGTTCCGAGTGCATCTTTGCCTTTGAGGGCAAATATTTCGGGGTTGCAGTTGCAGTTGGTGCTGGCTACTTCGTAGTAGGCAGCTACCCGCGCAGTGGAGGAGACGTGCAGCCCGCGGGTAAGTACCGTGTTGGGAGGCCTGGTTTCCAGTATGTTGATAAAAGGGGTAAGGTTCACACTTTGAGTGGTATTGGCCGGCAGGTTGACCACGATGGGGATGAAGGTGGGGTTGGCAGGCAAACTCACCGTAACCGTAGCCGGCTGGCCCAGGGTGGACAAACGCAGGTAAATGGGCCGGTCGAAATTCCGGGTACCGTTCTGGGAAATCTCCGGAGCGGCAAACCAAAACTCCGTATCATTTTGGGCCTGCGTGTTTCCTGTGATCATCAGGATGCCTGCCAGGCAGGCAAAAATGTAGTTAAGACTTGGCAACTTGGGCTTCATAAGCGTAGGCAAACTATGTCTTCTTTTATAACGACTTCCGGGATAATAAGTCACAAGTTGTTTAGGGAAAAGCAGTTATATAACGGCAAAGCGGGCATTATCATATAGCAGCCTGAAAATACCTGCTGTTCAAAAGACCCGCTTCCTCTCTCTTGGTTGCTTTTGTAGGGCCAACTCTAATGAGTAAGGTGCCCAAAAAGCAAAGCGACTTCAAATAAGGTGACGCAAAAAAAGAGAAAATCTCAACTACTTATCAGAAAAAAACGCCAAAAGCACTAACACCACCCGCAGTGGAAAAGTCGCATGGTGACAAAAATCATTCATCAGCATGACAAAAAAGCCTTTAGCTTCTCAATACCTGGCCCATATTTGTACGTAAAAGCAAATAACAGAAAACAATTTTGTACAAACCCATAAACATTCATCGTTATGCTGTCCAGATATCTTAAAAGCCGAGATTTACTCAACCGGGAACAAATGTTTACAGGAGGAAGAGATACGCTGCTCAGCCGCCGTCCTCATTACATTCCCTATCCCCCTACCAATGTAAAAGAGCACGAGAAATACTACGACATGGAGATTGCCCTGCCCGGCTTTAACAAAGATGAGATCCAGATAGACGTTGCCAATGGGGTGTTGTCAGTACGGGCCAGTCACAAAACAACCATTGAGCGGGATGAAACGCCCTACATCCAGCAGGAATACGACTTCAGCGCCTTTGAGCGCCATTACCAGCTGGCCGACATCACAGACGAAAACCACATTGAGGCCAGGTATGAGAATGGCATTCTCAAGCTGCGGCTATACCACAAGCAACAGCAAGCACCAAAAAAAAAAGCTAAACACATACCCATCGAATAGGATGTAGGATTTTCGCAAAACTAAGTGGGCGAAGGATGGCTTTCCTTCGCCCTTTTTTCAATTCGGTTTTCACATTTGTATCGTTCTTGTTAACCTCACCTCCTGAAGCGCGTAATCTGGAAGTTTCCTTCGTTGGGGTTGGCGCCAAACCTGGAGAGGTTGAAGGTGAAGCGCAGCAGAAAAAAGCGGCTGAGGGAGTTGATGCGCTGCTCTTCTACGTAATTGAGCTCGCTGCTGCGGGTGATGCCCTTGTTTTGGTTGAGCAGGTCGTAGGCGGCCAGTTCGAGCTGGCCCCGCTTGTTTTTGAAGAGAAATTTGGAGAGGGATGCTTCCCACAGGGCAATGGTCTGTTTGTCGGTAAAGGCATCGCCCCCGAAAATGCGGTAGCTGAAGTTGGTGCTCACGGCCCAGGTTTTGGCAAAATTCACCGTCAGGTTGGTGAAATAGCGCTGGGTGAGCCAGCTCTGGTTCAGCTCGTCGCTTACGGAGTACTCCGTGAGGTTGTGGCTCAGCCGCAGGCCCACCACCAGGTCAAATACGTCCTTATTCTGGTTTTCTATGCTCAGGCTGCCGCCTGTGGTGAGGCGGTTGGTGATATTTTCTACCTCATTGACAAACAAAATGGAGTTGTTGTAGCTCACATTTGCGTTGAAATTGACGCGTGCATTGATGGGCCGTATGGGGAAGCCCGTGCCTCCGTACAGGGTGAGCCGGAAGCTTTCATCCACATTGATGGGTTGGGTTACCTGCCGGAAGAGGCTGTCCACCCTGGTGGCATTGACAATGGGGTTTTGGGTGTAGGTGGCATTGAGGAAGGCGAAAATACTGGTAAAGCTGAACTGGCTGAAGCTGAAGAAGTTCAGCCGGGCGCGGTGGCTGTAGGAAGGCCGCAGTTGGGGATTGCCCACATAGATGTTGAGGGGGTCGCTGTTGTCCACCAGGGGTTGGAGCTGGGTGATGGAAGGCTCCTGCACCGAAGTGGAATAGCGAAAGCGCAGGCGCTTGCTCTGGCCCAGGTCGTAGTTCCAGCTGATGCTGGGCAGCAGGTTGAGGTAGCTGTTGTCGATGTTTACCGGGCCGTTTACCGTCAGCTCTCCCTTGAGGCGGGAGTTTTGCACCTCCATGCCCAGGGTGAGGTTGGATTTTTCGCCATTGAACAGCAGGCTCAGGCCGCCGTTGTCGTAGAGGTAGTCGCTGCTGTACTGGTTGCTCAGCTCGGGGTTGAAAATTTCGTTGCGCACCCCAAAGTCCTCAATATCGAAAAAGTCTTTTTTGAGGTTGTAGGTAAAATTGCGGTGGGTGTATTCAAAACTGAGGTATTTGCGCCTGCCCACAGGCTCGGTGTAGGACAGCTCCAGGCCATAGTTGAACTGATCGTCCTGCTGAAACTGGTTTTGCCAGATGGTATCGGCAAAGCTTCTGCGGGGGTCGTCGGGGAAAAACTGGTTGAGGGAATAGAGGTCGGCATTTTGCTCATTGTCCCCTGCATTGACCGAAGCTTCCACCACAAAGGAACGCCCCCTTTTGCGGAAACGCTGTTTGTAGGTAAGCTCGGCATTCACACTGAGGTTTTGGGCGTTGGCCTCGTTGTCGGTAAAGCTGCTGTTTTCGCGCAGGCCTTCGGCATTGGTGGTGATGAGCTGGCTGAGGTTGTCGTTTTCGCCATCGCGCACACTGGCACTGCCTGTGAAGGTAACCTGCTTAAAACTGTCAATTTTGTGGTCGAGGCGCATGTTGAGGCGGTGGTTGGCGCTCTGGCTTCTTTCGTCGCTGGTTTCGTCGGTAAAGAAGTTGCGGTTGTTGAGAAAATTCTCCCTGAACACCAGCTGCTCGGTATTTTTGATGATGTTGTTGTACAAATAGCTGGTGTTGATGCGGGTTTTTTTGCTCAGGTCGTAATTGAAGTTAATGCCTCCGGCATAGGTGTCGGAGAAGCCGTCGCTGCGGCCGTCGGCTATGGGCAGGCTGCCGCCGCCGTCGCCGCCTATGCGTATGCGGGCACCCCTGCCGCCGCGCATCAGGCCCTGCATGCCCCCCATAAAGCTCACGTAGTCATTCATCGAAAACCCCTGCTGGTTGACGTTATTGCCCAGGCCGATGAGGGAAAGCTGCATTTTTTTGGTGAATCGGTTGACGTTGAATTTGGTCTCAAAGCGGTCGTACTGCAGCTGGTCGTCGTTGTCCTGGCGGGGGCCAAAGCCAGCCGCTACCCGCCCGAATACCCCCAGCTTGCTGTTTTCCTTCAGCTCCAGGTTGATGGTTTTTTCGCGCTCGCCATCATCTATACCAGTAAACTCGGCCATTTCCGACTGTTTGTCAAACACCTGTACCCGGTCCACCACATCGGCAGGCAGGTTTTTGGTGGCCATCTGGGGGTCGTTGCCAAAAAACTCCTTTCCGTCCACCATCACCTTTTGCACCTCTTCTCCCTGCGCCTTGATGGTACCGTCGTCTTCCACTTCTACGCCCGGCAGCTTTTTGAGCAAGTCTTCCACCGTGGCGTTGGGCTGGGTTTTGAAGGCTTCGGCATTGTACTCCACGGTATCTTTTTTAAAGAAAATGGGCGTGCGCTCCCCTTTGATTTCCACCTCATCCAGGGTAGTTTCGGCTTCGGTCATGCTGATGTCCTCCACGTCAAAGTCGCCCCTGGCAGCATCCACAGTCAGGGCTTTGCTGTATTTTTTGTACCCCAGGTAGGAGGCCTGCAGCAGGTAGTCGCCGCTTTCAACGCGCCTGAGGGTAAACTGGCCCTGCTGGTTGGTCATGGCAAAGTTGACCAGCACCGAGTCGGCGGCATTGAGCAGCACCACCGTGGCGCCTGTGAGGGGCTCGCCCTGCTGGTTGAGCACGCGCCCGCTGATGTTGACCCTGGCCGTTTGGCCATACAAGGCCGGCATCAGGCTCAGCAGGATGAGGATGAGGAAGAGTTTGGTGATGTTTGTCATGTTGTCAGGTGTTTAAGGAAGGCTCAAAGAATCGTTGCTCCCTTTCGTCTGGTCTATTATTTTTCTCGCCTTATAAAGCACAGGGTAAACGAAGTAACTTTACATCAATGGGACTGCGTAGGATGCAGGCGGGTTGAGTCCACGCGCGCGCGGATGGACTTGCGCAGGCCTTGCTTGGCCCGTGGCCGGTTTTTGCTTCTTTTTTTCGACAAAAAAGAACATCAGCATAATAACATCTAAGCGCATGTAATTTACACGGTACTAAGGCCTGCGAATCATCATGGTACGTCCACCTCCCTGGCGTCGCATTTCCTGCATTTTCTCCCGCACCATCTGGCGGTATTCCTCGTCAGTCATTTCTTTGCCTTTGGTGGGTTTGGTAATTTCGCCCTCCTCCAGGGGCCTGAGCTGTATGTCCAGGGCAGTAATCTGGCGCTCGCCCTCGTTGATGTCCACGGCCAGCACCAGGCCCGGCAGCCCGCCAAAGTCCGCAGGGCCAGTAGATACGGGTATTTGGGGGGTAAACCACACCACCACCTTGCGGGCCGAATCTTCAAAGGTGGCTTCCATACAGAGGTATTCGCCAAATTTCATCTGCTTGCCTGTGAGCTTCCACTGGAATTTTTCCGGGTCGCCGGTAATGAGGAACTTTTTGTCCATAAAATCGCGCTGCGCCACCTGGGTGCCCTCTGCCAGGTTTTTGTACAGAATTTCGTTGTTGGCTCCCATGCGCATGCGAAAACGCCTACCCCCCGGGCCTGCCTCGGGCACGTCCTGCTCGGGCTGCTCTTTGGCGGTGGTGTAGAGAGATTCGCCCTCCGAAAACAAGAGGGTTTTGTGCGTAGAGCGAAACTCCGGCACAAACTCTTTGAAACGCTCCCGCTCGCCCGTCAGGCGCCGGTGCAGGTTCATTTTATCTTCATAAGTAACTTCTCCACTCATCTGGGCCAGTGAGAGGAGGGGGTATAGTACGCTCAGGAATAGAATGATTTTTTTCATGTTCACTTATTTTGAGGGCAATTAACACATATTTAAGGTTAATCATGCTTGAAGAAAGGTTAATTAAGGTTAAAAAACGGGCATAGCCGCATAGAAAGCCGTAAGTTTGGGGGTGTGGC
>RFHT01000019.1 GCA_003696835.1 Bacteroidota bacterium | reverse complement strand
GCTTGCAGCAAGGCTTGGCGGTGTGCTTTATTCCTCCCGTGCCAGTATGCGCAGCACCTGCCCTTCGTAAATGGCATCGCTGCTGAGCTCATTGATGCGTTTGATGATGTCCACCTTGGTGTTGTAGAGTTGGGATATTTGCCACAAGGACTCCCCGCTTTGTACAATGTGGGTAACCCAGCGGCTACGCACTTCGGGCACTTCCGGGCCGGCACTTTCTTCCTCTCCGGGCGAGGCAGCCGTTGGCTGGTTGTCAGCTTCCAGGGGCTCGCCACTGAGCTCATTGGCATGAGGTTTTTCATCGGCCTGGGCAGTTGCAGGAGATTCGGGGGCAAAAAGATCGAAAATAATCAGTTTCTCATTACGTGGCCTGGTTTTTTTGAGGTAGAGCTTTTGTCCGGCATAGATGGCAAAATCCGTGTGTTTCATGCGGTTTTTTTGTTGCAGCTGGGCAGGGGTACGCCCGTGCATGAAGGCGATCATGGCCAGGTTTTCCTGGGGCATCACCACGTGGAAGCGGGCCTTTTTGGGTTTTACGAGGTAGAGTATGCTGCCTTTGGCGGGTTCTTCATGGGGCGAAAGGCCATTCCACATCAGTAGTTTACTGAGCCTGATGCCATAGCGGTTGGCGATTTGGGGCACCAGCAGGCTGCCGTCGTAGAGCAGGTAGTCGATGCCGTAGTGTATGTCCTGCTGCAGGTCAAACATGGCGTAGGCTTGTTGGGGCAACTGGCTCACCGGGGCTGCCTGCTGGTAGGCAGGGCCCGGCGAAGGGGTAGAGGGGGTAGCAGGCAGGGAAGTTGCGGCCTGGTGGGCCACAGGCGGAGGGGAAGCAGGGGGCTCTTCCTGTAGGGGCAGCGGTTGGGAGTTGGTTGGCGGCTGGTTGGCGGCCAGCTGTTGCTCCATTTTTACCGGGTCGGGTATGTGGCCTGCATAGGTTTCGCGGGTGCGGGGAATATAATAGGTGTAATTGCGTCCTTTGGGCAGCCTTTTGGGGTCAACAATCCATTTGTTAACAGCCAAAAAGTCCTCCTCACTGATTTTGTGGGCCAGGCAGAGCTTGCGCACATGCGTTTCGCCAGCAGTGGAGTAAGGCTGCAGCCAAAGCTGTGGCACCGAACCCATTGCGATGGCTTCCTCATAGGCAATTTTATGCGCAATGGCCTTGAGGGCATACCAGTGCAGCTCGGCCGAAATGGTCATGCGTTTTTCTCCGTAGTATTTGGGCTCGGTATGGGGCACTGCCCCCGTAAGCCCTTCGTAATAGGCAATCAGGGCATATACCCAGTTGTCGAAATCTTTGTTGGCCTTGGACAGGTAGCGGGCGGCAGCCAGGGAAGCTTTGTAGATATGCATGCGTTCATCTACCTGTTCATCCACCTGCAGACCTACCTCCAGAGCAGCATCCCGTTTGAGCTGCCAGAAACCCACGGCCCTGGAAGTGGAGATGGCATCGGGCCGCAGGCCGCTTTCCTGTATGGCCAGGTATTTGAGGTCGTGCGGCACGCCTACCTCTGTAAAAGCTTCCTCAATAAAGGGCATGTACGTATCAGCCCGGTTCACCATCTGGTTGAAATAGCGGGGGCTCTCGTAAATCCTCCCCACGTATTCGGCCAGTTTGCGTTTGGCATCTGCGGTAAAGGTGAGTTGGATGCCACAAAATTCCATCTGACTCGGAATGACCTGGGCCTGCATACTGCTGGCTGCCAGCAGCATAAACAAACAGGCAATGAGTTGTTTCAAGTTCATGGTATTTCGATAGATGTTCATTCCACAATACTACTTATTTGAGCATGAAAATTCCACCCCTATGTAATAAAAGGACAAAATATGTGCAGGAACCGTTGCCTGCGGGGGTTAATTAGTCGCATATACACCCAAATAGTTGTGTGCCTGCAACCCTTTTACAGAAAAGTTTGTATTTAATGATGTAATAACCAACTAAAATCTAACACCATCAGTTGCATCTATTTTCCCTGATGTCCGTATCTTTAAGCCTGTTATATTGCGCCAAAAAACCCTAATGAATATTGCTTCGCTGAAAGAACAGCTTGCCATAAATGCAAAACTGGCCATTGAGCGCCTGAAAAACTTCCGTCCGGAACGCCGCCATGCTTTTCTGGCGGGCAAATTGGCAGCATTGGGCTTGCTGCTGGGGCTGCTGGGCGTGTTGCTGCTGTGGGTACTGGTTTACACGGGCTGCCTGGGGCCCCTGCCTACGGCCGAAGAGCTGCGCAACATCCGCCACCATACTGCCTCTGAAGTATATACGGCCGACAGCGTGCTGATGGGCAAATATTACATAGAAAATCGCAGCCGGGTACAGTACGAAGACATTGCTCCCTCTGTGATACAGGCTTTGGTGGCCACCGAAGACGCCCGCTTTTACGAGCACAATGGCGTGGATGCCCGCAGCCTGGCCCGGGTGGGCATCAAGTCGGTGCTGCTGGGCGATGAAAGTGCGGGCGGAGGCAGTACCATCAGCCAGCAACTGGCAAAAAACCTCTATCCACGCCGCCGCGCTTACGGTCCTTTTTCCATGCCCGTAAACAAGCTCAAAGAAATGATCATTGCCCGCAGGCTGGAAAAGGTGTACTCCAAAGAGGAAATTCTCACCCTCTACCTCAACACTGTGCCCTTTGGCGAAAACGTATTTGGCATCGCAGCCGCTGCCGACCGCTTTTTTCACGAGTCGCCCGCCCGGCTCAAGCCGGAGCAGGCAGCGGTGCTGGTGGGTATGCTCAAGGCCACCACGGCCTACAACCCCCGCCTGCACCCCGACAAAAGCCTGGCCCGCCGCAATGTGGTCCTTGACCAAATGCACAAGTACGACTACCTGCCCGCCGAAGTGGCCGACTCCCTCAAGGCCTTGCCCCTGGAGCTGAATTATCACTACATCACCCATAACAGTGGCCTGGCTCCTTATTTTCGCGAACACCTGCGCCATGAAATCGAGCAGATGCTGGAAGGCACGCCCTACAACCTCTATACCGATGGGCTGAAAATTTATACCACCATCGACTCGCGCATGCAGCGCTATGCCGAGCAGGCCGTTGCCACCGAAATGAAAAGGATTCAGGCTGCCTTTTTCAAACACTGGCAGGGCCGCAACCCCTGGGGCAATGAGGAAGACGTCATTCTGCGGGCCATAAAGCAGTCGGAGCGCTACCGCATGCTCAAACGCCAGGGCCTGAGCGAAGAGGAAATCAGGAAAAGCTTTGAGCAGCCGGTGCCCATGAGCCTCTTTTCCTGGGAGGGGGAACAAAACAAAGAAATGAGTCCGCTGGACTCGCTGAAGTATTACAACCATTTTCTGCATGCGGGCTTTATGGCCATGGAGCCGCATACGGGCTTTGTGCGGGCATGGGTAGGCGGTATTGACCACAAATATTTCCAATACGATCACGTAAAATCGCGGCGGCAGGTGGGCTCTACCTTCAAGCCCATTGTGTATGCCGCAGCCCTGGAGCAGGGCATCGACCCCTGCGAATACATCTCCAATGAGCGCCTGGTCTATAAGGCTTACGACGACTGGTCGCCGGGCAATGCCGACGGCAATTACGAGGGGGCATACAGCATG
>RFHT01000818.1 GCA_003696835.1 Bacteroidota bacterium | reverse complement strand
TTTGGCGGAAAGGTGGGCAAAAATGTTGGGGTCAATGACGTGAATGCCACTAAATGCCAGGGGGTGGCAGCTTTTCACCTGTCGGCTCATGCGCACTTCCCCGCTTTTGACGTTTTTCCAGCCGCAGAGGTGGTTCTGCTCATCAAACAACAAATAGCGGGAGCTTTGCCTGCGGCGGCAGGCCAGGGTGGCCAGGGCCCCCGACTGCAGGTGTGCCTGATACATGGCTGTCAGGTCGATGTCGGACAGCACATCCACGTTGTGCACCAGAAAGGGTTGCTCATCAAAAAACCAGGCGGCCTGGCGCAGGCCGCCTCCGGTATCTAGCAGCAGGCTGCGCTCATCAGAAATGGCAATGCGGGCACCAAAGCCTGCATGCTGGGCCAGAAAGGCTTCCACCTGCCCGGCAAAGTGGTGTACATTCACCACTATTTCCTCAAAGCCATGTGCCAGCAGCCTGCGGATGACGATTTCCAGCAGGCATTTGCCTCCTACCTCTACCAGGGCTTTGGGCCTGTGGTGGGTGAGGGGACGCAGGCGGGTGCCCAGGCCTGCAGCAAAGATCATGGCTTTCATCTGCAATTGCTTTTAATCTGCCTGCGAAGATAAAGAATCTACCATTCTAACCTCACAAACCGCTGTTTCTTGTTTCAGATTCCGCACAAAACGGCTTCGAGCCTTCCTTAAACTCCCTCACTTACAACCCGGAATTCCGTGCGTCTGTTCAGCTGTTTGTTTTCCGGGCTGTCGTTGGGGGCTACGGGCAAGCTTTCGCCATAGCCACGTGCCTGCATTCTGTTGGCCGCTATGCCGGCAGCCTGCAGGTAGTTCACCACTGCCTCGGCCCTGCGCTGGGAAAGGTCCAGGTTGTAATCCTCCGAAGCATCGCTGTCGGTATGGCCGGCAATTTCAATGATGAGTTCGGGATTGTCCTGCATGATTTGCACCAGGCGGTCCAGCTCCCGTTCCGATTCGGGCCTCAAAGTGGCCTTGTCCACGTCGTAATAAATGTGCCGTAGTACAATGGAAGCACCTTCCTTCAGCTTCATAAGCGGCACATCCTTGTTGAGGCAATCGCCGGCCATGTCTGCCGTCAGGTTCATGTCTTCGTAATGGTAAAAATAGGAGGTAGCTTTCACATGCATGCCATACTCCCCAAAAGGCAGGCGAAAGCGGTAAAATCCCTGCTCGTCGGCCCGGCCGCGCTTGACCACTTGCCCGTAGGCATCAATGATGCGAATGCCAGCATGGGGAATGACTTCGCCGCTTTGCTCATCTAGCACTACTCCTTCGAAACACACGCTGTGGAGGTGAGGGTCGGTTTCCAGTTCGAAATCCAGGCGAAGGCCATTGGGCACATGCCGCTCTTCCAGGGCGAAGTACCGGCTGGCGGCCCGGTAACCTTCCGCCTCTGCGTTTATTTCGTAGTGTGGACCAAAGGGCAGTTCGTAGCGGTAATTGCCTCGCTCGTCGGTTTGTAGTTTGATGCTATCAGCATGTTCCCCGCCTATAATGGCGATACTGGCATGGGGAATACTTTTGTAGGTGCGTTTATCCCGCACCTTTCCGTAAACAAAACTACCCTTGTGCTTGCCCAGGTAGATGTCCTGCTGCAAATCTGTTTGGGGAAACTGGACCTCCAGCCTTTTTACAGGCAGGCCCACGGCCCGGGCTGTGAGGGTATAGGTGCGCCCGCCTTTGAGGCAATAGCGATACCTGCCCTGTTCATCTGCTTTTCCGGCTTCCACCTGGTCGCCATCGGTATCGAGCACACTCACGATGGCTTCGGGAATGGGCTTGCCCGTATCCTCGTTATACACTGTTCCCCACAGGCAGGGGCCTGTGGCCTTCCGGGCCACTTCGTCGGCCGAAATGTTGCGGTGTACGTTGATGCGCTGGTCGTTGATGGAAGCCGAAACGATGTCCCAGTCGCCATCGCCGTCAAAATCAGCCACAGCAATGCCTGCATTGCGCGCCCCGGATTTCATCGCGTTGCATTCCCCTATGATGCCACTGCCGTCGTTGAGGTGTACATTGATGTGGTGGTCAACCGTTGAGGCTGTTACCACATCGGGGTCCCCGTCCAGGTCAAAGTCGCGCACCACCAGGTCGAAGTTGTGGTCGCCGGAAGAAACGCATTGTTCGCGTGCGAAGCCTTCATCACCCAGGTTGAGGTGTATGCACAGCTGTTTGTCGTGGTAAGCCGCTGCAGCTATGTCCAGCCTGCCGTCCAGGTCGAAGTCGGCCAGGCCGATGGCCCATATACCCAGGCCCGAGCGTAGCACAGGCCCTTTGGCAAATTGCTGTTGTCCCTGGTTGTAGTGAATATATACCCGCGCGTTGTCGCCGCCTACCACCAGGTCGGGGCGGCCGTCCTGGTTGAGGTCGCCAGCTTTTACCACCCGGGCCCGGTAGGCACTGGCTATTTTTTGGGAAGTGGGAAACTCTCCCTTGCCATTGCCCCAGTGTATGCGCACCCCATGCTGGTTGACCAGAGCCACGGCCAGGTCGGTATGCCCGTCCCCATTGAGGTCGGCAGCGGTAACGTCCTGCGCCATGCTGCCCGAAGGCAGTACCCGGGCTTTGCCCAGCCCGCCCTTGCCATCGTTGAGCAGCACGCACAATTTGCCGGTGAAACTCACACAGGCCACATCCGTCCAGCCATCTTCATTGGCGTCCAGCACCTCTATGGCCCGGTTGCCTACATAAGCGGGAAAGGTCTGTTTTTTCAAAAAATTTCCCTTCCCGTCGTTGTAGTTGATGCAAACCATTCCGGTTTTTTTGTCCGAAGTGAGAATATCGACATAGCCATCCTGGTCCATGTCGGCCACGGCCACACTCCAGTTTTGTACCCCGGCTCTGAAGGAGTATTTGGGAACAAATACCGTATGGGAGATAAAAATGGTGCTGTCGGTGCCGGAGCGGTTTTTTACCTGAGAAAAAGCCCAAAAAGGTTGCAGGATACAGAAGAACAGGCAGAGGGGAACAAAAAAGCGCTGCGTGATTTTCATTAATCTCAAAAATTCAATTATCAGGACAGACAAAGATAAGAAAATTACGATGAAATACATCAGGCATTTTGTTGCCCGTACTAACATTGCGGGCTTAGATGCGTATGAATAGGGCGAAAACGAGCAAAAGGCATGTTTACCTACTACCTCATTCCCGGAATTGTGGCCGACCACCGGGCCTTTCAGTATGTGTGTGAGCACCTGGACCTGGGCAACTATGCATTTATCAGGTGGATTGCTCCCCAGCCAGGGGAATCCCTACCGGCTTATGCCGGCAGGCTGGCCCGAAGCCAGATCGACCCGGCCAGCCGGCCTGCCTTTATAGGAGTATCCATGGGCGGCATAGTGGCGGCAGAGCTCAGCCGTATGTATCCCGATGCGCCCATTGCCCTTATAGCCAGCGCCAAGTGCCGCTATGAGCTGCCTCCTTACTACCGGCGTGCGGGGGTGCTGAATCCCGAAGGCTGGCTGCCGGTAAACCTCATTCAGCAGGCACTGCTGTGGATGAAGCCGGAGCGCAGCCACCTCAAAGCGGAATACTATCAGCTGTTCAGGCAGATGCTGCTGGACACGCCCCCCGATTTTTTCCGCTGGGCGCTGGGAGCCATCGCCCGCTGGGAGCGCAGCACCCCTCCCCGGCAGGTGCTGCACCTGCACGGTACGCACGACAAGCTACTGCCCCGCAAATACATAGGAGAGCATCTGCCCATAGCGGGCGGCAAACACTTTATGATCGTTGAAAAGGCGCCAGAAATTGCGGCTATTCTCAGCCAGTGGCAATCCAAAATCCAGAATTTACGTTAAAAAGAAAACAGGCAATCAGATTTTGTGGAGGGAAAATCGTATATTTACCATGCTTATGAAGAGGAAAATATTGCACATACTGCTATCCCTTGTTTGCTTGCAATTTGGCGGAAAAGTTGTAGCTCAGACCAGCGAGGACCTGAACCTGGAAGGCCGGCGGTTTATTGTGTATGAGGTAGATGGAGAAACCTACATGGATGGCACGCTGGAAGGGGTGGACATTGTAGCCAAGCGCCCTTCCAAAGCCCGGCTCAAGCGCGGCAGAAGACGGCTGGCCAAATTTACCCGCCTGCGCTGGAATGTGCACAAAGTGTATCCCTATGCCGTCAAGGTATCGGAAATTCTCGATGAAATTAACCGCGAGCTGGAGGGCATTACCGATCCCAAAGCACGCAAAGCATACCTCAAATCCAAAGAAACCTCTTTATTTGGCGCCTATGAAGACGACCTGCGGCGCATGTCACGCTCGCAGGGCAAGGTGCTGGTCAAGCTCGTTTACCGCGAAACGGGTACTTCTACCTTTCACCTCATCAAAGAAATGAAAAGCGGGGTAACGGCCGTGTTCTGGCAGTCTATCGGCCTGCTCTTTGGCATCAACCTCAAGATGGAGTACGACCAGGAAGAGGATGCCATGATAGAAGAAATTGTGCAGGAACTGGAAAGAGGCGGTTACAACATTTGCTACAAGCAGTACGCCTACGTACTGCGATGAATGCTCCCTACTCCTGTCCTTTTTGCAACCATTTTTCCACTTTTGGTGGCTGGTATGCCTGCATCATTTCCAGCAGGGCTTGGGGTTGCTGGTGTATGTACAGCATGTTTTTATTTTTCGCTTTGAGAAATCCTTCATCCACCATGTGGTCCAAAAAATTGGTGAGGGCATCGTAGTAGCCTGCTACGTTGAGCAGGCCCAGGGGCTTGGGGTGCAGGCCCAGCTGCCCCCAGGTGAATACCTCGAAGAGCTCTTCCATCGTGCCTATGCCTCCGGGCATGGCAATGAAGGCATCTGAAAGATCAGCCATGAGTTGTTTGCGTTGGTGCATGCTTTGTACCACGTGCATGTGACTGATGCCGGTATGGCCTACTTCTTTGGCCATCAAAAAGTCCGGAATCACCCCGGTAACCTGCCCGCCAGCGGCCAGCATGGCATCGGCCAGTATGCCCATCAGCCCCACCTTGCCGCCCCCATATACCAGCCCTATTTGTTTGCTGGCCAGTAGCTGCCCCATAGACTGTGCCATACGGGAATATGCGGGCTTTTGTCCAGCGTTAGATCCACAGAAAATACAAATTGTTTTCATCGGCATAGGAAACGAATTTTGAGCTTTGCTTTGATAAGCAGCGGCAGGGAATTTGGTTGTAGAAAAGAATTGGGGTTGAAATTAAAAAAAATGCCGTTAAATGCACCTATAATCCCAACACTATGAGCAAAAGAACGTACCTCCACTTAGGAGTGTTCCATTCTCCGGGGCTTTTGCTTTGCCCAAAATGAAAGGCGCAGCTACAGGCTTGCTTTGCGGGTGGGAGGATGGAATAGTATTTGGAAGTGAGGAAGAGAGCCTGTAAATTTGCGGCACTTATTGCCAGAAAATACATTGCTTTTTATCAATTTTTCCTGTTTTTGAAATGGGTTTTTAGTGCTTAATACATGAGACAACTCAAAATTAGTAAGCAGATTACCAACCGCGAATCCCAGTCGCTGGACAAGTACCTGCAGGAAATCGGGAAGGTGGAGCTGCTTACTCCGGATGAAGAAGTGGATCTGGCCAGAAGGATCAAACAGGGTGACCAGATCGCCCTGGAGAAACTGACCAAGGCCAATTTGCGCTTTGTGGTTTCGGTTGCCAAACAGTATCAGAACCAGGGCCTTTCCCTGGGCGACCTGATCAACGAAGGCAACCTGGGGCTCATCAAGGCGGCAAAACGCTTCGACGAGACAAGGGGGTTTAAGTTTATTTCTTATGCGGTATGGTGGATCCGGCAGAGCATTCTTCAGGCGCTGGCCGAGCAGTCCCGCATTGTGCGGCTGCCGCTGAACCGTGTTGGAGCCCTCAACAAAATTGGCAAGGCTTTTTCCAAGCTGGAGCAGGAGTACGAGCGCGAGCCTTCCCCTGAGGAAATTTCGGAAGTGCTGGAAAACATGAGTGAGGATGAAATCTCGGATACCCTCAAAATTTCCGGCCGCCATGTGTCAGTAGATGCGCCCTTTGTACAGGGAGAAGAAAACAGGCTGCTCGATGTGCTGGAAAATGATTCGGAACCCAATCCCGACAACGAGCTTATCAACGAAAGCCTGAGCAAAGAAGTAGAGCGCGCCCTGAGTACGCTCACCCAGCGTGAAGCCGAGGTGATTCGCCTTTATTTCGGTATAGGCGTGGAGCATTCTCTTACGCTGGAAGAAATAGGCGAAAAATTTGACCTTACCCGCGAGCGGGTACGGCAGATCAAAGAAAAGGCCATACGGAGGCTGCGCCACACTTCGCGCTCCAAGGGATTAAAGACCTATCTGGGGTAATCCCCTATATATGTGAAAACGTTTTGAGGCCCTTCTACACCAGAAGGGCCGTTTTTTTATGCCCCTTGTTTGGCTTTTTTTCTTCTTTCCAGCTCTTTGCGCAGCAGCACCACTTCGCGACTGGACTGGCCCGCAATGGCGGTGTTTTCCTGGGCGCGCCGTATGAGGTAGGGCATCACGGCCTTTACCGGCCCATAAGGTACGTACTTGGCCACCCGGTAGCCGGCATGCGCCAGGTTGAAGGAAATGTGGTCCGACATGCCCAGCAGCTGGGCAAAGACGATGTGGGGGTGCCGGTTGGGCAGTTCATGCTGCTGCATGAGCTCAGTGAGGTACTGGCAGCTGTACTCGTTGTGGGTGCCTGCACAAATTGCTACCCGCTCTATGTGCTGTACACAAATTTCCAGGGCTGCATTGTAGTCGGCGTCGGTAGCCTCTTTGTTGGGCTGCATGGGGTCGGGGTAGCCCATTTCCCGGGCCCGTTCGCGTTCTTTTTCCAGGTAAGCTCCCCTTACCAGTTTGATACCAGGGAGGTAGCCTTTTTCCCGGCCGCTATCCAATAGTTTGTGCAAATAGGGAATGCGGCCTTTGCGGTAAAACTGTATGGTGGTATAAACATAAGGCGCTTCGGTATTGTATTTTTCCATCATCTCCTCGGCCAGTTGGTCAATCACCTCCTGTATCCAGCTTTCTTCGGCATCGATGAAAATGGGGGTGCGGTTGCGGGCCGCAGCGGCACAAATTTCGTCCACCCGCTGCCGCAGGCGCTGGTAGGCCTGCTGCTCTTCCTGGCTGAGCTGGCCGCCCGACTGGCGTTTTTCCATCATGTCCACATCGCCCAGGCCGCTGAGCTTGCAGGCGCTAAAGGCAATGTACTCCCGCTGGCCGCCGTGGTTGAGGGTGGCCACAATTTCATCCTTGGTGGCATCAAAGCCCACGGGGTTCTTCTCCCCTTCAACGGAATAATCCAGTATGGTATATACGCCATAGCGGTACAATTCTTCCGATTTTTTGATGGTATCCCGTATGGAAGTACCGCCACAGAAAAGCTCAAAGAGGGTATGGCGCACCAGGCCCTTTACCGGCAGGTGAAGCTTGAAGGCCAGGGTGAGCAAGTCTGGCCCTACCCGTGTGATCAGGGGAGAATCAATCATGCGGTACAGCCAGTACGCCCGTTTGAGCTGGGCATCTGATTTGGCCTGAAAAGCAAGTTGGGTGTTGGAAAAATCCAGCGGGCTGATTACGTTCATACAATATGTTTGCGGAGTCCTTTTGAATCTGGCCCTAAATGTATTGGAAAATTGGCTATGCTCAAAACGAAGCGGTGGCTATTCGGGCACCAGTTCGTAATCCTCCATGGATTTGAGCATTTCCGCATCCGGGTTAGGCGGGGGCCGAAAATCTATGGGCCGGGGCTGTTTGCTCACATAAAAATACTCCAGCACCTTTTTACCGGGTGTATAACTTACGCGCCCTTCTTCTTTTTTGAGCCGGGTGCCGTCCCAGAAGGTGGTGTCAGCACCTTCTGGCAACTGGTGGAGCAGGGGGGCATAGTTGATGGCATAGTGGCCCTGCCCAAATATGTACATGCGGGTTTCTCCCTCCCGTTTTTCGTAGTTGGGAATGGGTATCGGCCCTTCGGGTGTGAGTCGGAAATAGCGGTCGCGGCCCCAGCCCTGCTTCATGAAGGTAGCCGTTTCCAGGTAGCCCGTATCGGGTATGTAAATCTGTAATACCCCATCCGATGCTTCCAACTCAGCAGCCCCGGGCAGGCCGTGCTTGATTTTTACCCATCCTTCAAATTGCTCGGGCAGATAAAAATCCCGGTTTGGCCGTTTTCCCGAAAAAAATAACAGCAGGATGAAGCCCGCCATGGTGGCTACTCCTATGAGGATGATCTTGTTTATCAGTCGTTTGTTGGGCATGCGCTGCAAAATTTGCCCAAAAGTACAAAATCCCCCTCATTTTATTTGCGGATTGCCGTGCGTGCCTTGAATTTGAGAAAGCGCTGGTGAAAATCTTCCCTGGCCTGGGGCGTAATGCGATTTTGAATGCGCTGAGGCAGGCTGATGCGCTGGGGGATGCCGTCGGGAATTTCGTCGTAAAACGTATTGCTTCCGTTTGGCTGTTTTCGCAAAGAAAAGGCATCGTACAACTCTCCCGTAACGGTATAGGCCCTGAAGGTGAGCTCATCACCACTGATGTCGATGATCTGAAACAACTGGGTGTTGATGGCTACCCGGTCCATCCAGTCAGACAAGGCCGACTCATACATCTTGGGCCCCGAAACAGAAACCACATAGACCGGCCCGCTGTTTTTTTTCACTCGTAAACCACTGGCCTGGTTTCCGCCGCGGGCATAGGTGTGGTCGTGGCCCTGCAGCACCAGGTCCACCCCATAAGTTTCGTACAAGGGTTGAAAGGCAGCACGGAACTGGGGGTTGTCTCTTCCCTGCCCGGCAGAGTGTATGGGGTGGTGGTGGGTAATAATGGTCCATTTCTGGGAGTTATGGGCCAGTACTTCTTCCAGCCATTCTTTTTGCAGGCGGGCATGGGCCGTATCGGTGTACATGGCCATGCTGTTGAGGGAAATGAAGCGTACGCCCTGGTAATCGAGGTAGTACACAGTTTCCTCCAGGCCGGGAGGGCCGTTTTGCGGAAAGGCAAAGGTGGGCCGCCAGTGAGGGGTAAGTTCTCGCTCTTCGCTGTTTTCCACCCGGGCATATTCGTGGTTGCCCGGCGTGGCTATACTGGGCATCATACCAAAGAGCCATCCGCCGGCATGAAACCATTCGCCCCATTCGGCATCGTTGTCGGCCCGGTTGACGAGGTCGCCTGCATGCAGCATAAAGCGGGCTTTGGGTGCCAGCAGGGCAGCTTCGCGTATGGCCCTGGACCACATGGACTTGAGTTCATTCTGAGCATCGCCGAAATAGATAAAGGAAAAGGGGACTGCTTCTTTGCTGGCAGTGGAAAAGTGAAACCATTCACTCCAGTAGTCCGGGGAGCCCACGCGGTAGGCGTAGCGGGTGTTGGGTTTTAAGTCCGTGAAGTTGACACTGTGGTAATGAGCTTCTACGCCTTTGTGGCTAAAAGGGGTGGTGACGGCAGGGAAGGTATCGGTGTGCAGCCGGAAATCAGGAGAAGCATCGGCCAGAGCAATTTCGGCAAAGCCCTGCTGCATGCTGGTATCGCTGCGCCAGCTCACCGCCTGGGTATGGGCGGGGTCTCCTTCCCAGCTGAGGATGATGCGGTGAGGGTAAGGACTGGGCAAAAATGACTGGGCCCCCAGAGGGAGAAAGGCCAGGTAAATGGCCGCAAGGCATAGCTGTTGGATCAGTAGTTTTTTCATTTTTTGGGGAAAAAGTAAGAATTGCTTCAGTTTCAGTTTCAGTATCATGGATTTATCTGTTTAGGGAAGTTTTGAGTCCGGTATGTGCTGCCCACTCATACCAGTGAGCGGCCAGCTCTTTGGTTTTTTGGGGAAATTGCCGGGCAAGGTTGTGGGTTTCGGAGCGGTCGGTGGAGAGGTCGTACAGCTCCCATTCTTTTACCAGCTTGTCCCACACCAGTTTCCATTTTCCCTGCCTTATGGCCCGGTTGCCGGTATATTCCCAGCACAGCTGCTGGTGCCCCTGGCGGGACTTACCCATTAGGAGGGGCAACATGCTGATGCCCTCTGCGGGCAGTATATCGTTTCCCCGGTAAATTTTGGGGTAGGTGGTACCTGCTATTTCGGCAAAGGTGGGCATGAAATCGATGATGTGTGCCACTTCTCGATTGATGGTATTGGCGGGCACTTTGCCCGGCCACCAGGCAATGAGGGGGGTGGCAATTCCGCCCTCGTGCATCCATACTTTGTAGCGCCTGAAGGGCGCATTTTGGGCCCAGCCCCATGCCGGGCCTACGGCTACGTAGTCGTCTTTGGGGCCGGGGCGCCGCTGGCGGGGATCCCGGCCGCCGGGCTCTTCGGCACAGCCGCCATTATCCGATAAAAAGAGGACGAGGGTGTGCTGGTCCACCTGCATTTCCCTGAGGGCTGCCATGAGCCTGCCGATGTTTTGGTCCACGCAGTCGATCATGGCGGCATAAACGGCCATGCGCAGGTCTTCAAATTCGTGATCGGCCTGCTCCCAGCTGTAGGCGCGGGAGTCGGTGGGGGAAAGCGGACAATACTGAGGGTCAATCAGCCCCATTTCGATTTGGCGCTGGTAGCGCTGCCTGCGAAGCTCCTCCCACCCCATGCGGTATTTGCC